>NZ_CAUFYA010000055.1:0-30633 GCF_959596855.1 uncultured Butyricimonas sp. | reverse complement strand
ATATGTTGGGCAGAAAATCCACGCAACCCCGGTAATTCCTTTTGCAATCGTTGGCTAATAGCTTCAATAGCTCCTGTTCCCCAAAATTTATCACGAGAATTAAGTGATACATATTTCCCGATCCCCCAATAAAGTCCCAACTGTTCTTTGTTTACCAACTTAGCGGCCTGATATTGACTACGAAGTATAGCTGTCTTTATAATTTGTACTGCCGCATTATAAACTGTTTCTAATTTATGATTTTCTTCCATATCCTCATGGATTAATTTTTACCGATCACATCCGAAACATCTCTTTGCTATCTAAAATAGACGTTACACAATTCAATATTACAGGAGGCTTTTCAATTATCGCATAAATATAGTAAATCATATTCTGGATTTGGGATATTTTATACATTAAAATTTTTAAGAAAATTCCTAAATACAGACTCGCATGTAGATTTCCATACCTCTTTTAATTACGTTTCAAAAGTAAAACAATCGAAACATTTTGTATGTTAGTCAATTACTCCCATCCACTTTGAATTAGAACAATATTATTCTATATACAAAACAAAAATGACTATTTTTTATTTTGCATATAGAATAAAAATATACTGAAAACAGTTATAGCCGAAAAACTATTGATTATCACGCGGGATACAGAACAAGTGTTGGAAATGAACGGTAAAACAATCGAGGTCATTCCCGCATGAAAATGGCTGTTAAGCCTGTAAAAGCAAGCACGATTGACTCATCACGAAAAGGAGCAGGACGAAATCGTAATTCGAAAAACTTTCTTTAATTTTCTCCATACCCCGGTGCAATTGTACCTTCACCGTGTTTTCATTCATAGACAATTGCTCCGCGATATCACTGTATTTATAGCCATGTACAAACCGCAAAAGACACACTTCACGACACCTGTCCGGCAATTCATCCATCACTTGCCGGATCTTCTCCAGCACCTCTTCCTCGTCGATCGTGTCAACATTATCGGAATATACTGCCGCCTCCGCGTACAACGCCATATTCCGGTCTTCGACCTTGGCATCCCGCAGGTAATTGTAGCATCGGTTCCGCACGCTCGTGTAGAGATACGCTTTCAACGATCCCCTGTAATTGGAAAAAACCGATTTCTCGTAAATCGTGATAAACACTTCCTGCACGATATCATTAGCCACATCTTCCCGGAAAACCATATTCAAAGCGAATGTAAACAACTTATCGAAATACCCATCAAACAATTCAGAATAGGCACTCCGGTCATTTCGTCTTAATCGCTCTATCAATATCTGTTCATCCAAAATATCACGTTTTTCTTGTATCCACGGTCAGCAAAAATATTCCTATTTTCGATTCGATAAAAATATTTCCCGCAATTTATTATCAAATTAACATTGCTACCACGAGTACACCGCACACAAACCTCGTCCCGTGTAAACCGGAAATCTCTAAATCACTAAATTATTAAACTGTTCCCAGAAACCGGGGAACGATTTGGTGACCACCCCGGCATCCCGAATGGTTAGCCCGGGATACTTCAACCCGGCAGGAGCAAATGCCATTGCCATACGGTGGTCTTGATACGTGTCTATATCTAATGAAGTCACCACGTTACGCACCTTATCCCAGCACAATTCCCCGTGTATCGGCACCTGCAATTTATATCCCAATTTACTTAACTCCCGCGTAACGGCATCCACCCGGTCACACTCCTTTATATATAAGGTTTCTATACCCCGCAAATGGAACGGGATACCCGATAAACAACAAGCTACAATCAGAGAAAGAGCCGTATCGGGCATTCCCGACAAATCCGCCTCGAAACGGGACACTCGCGCATCATGGGTTGACAAACGAATCCCCCCGGTTACCCTTTCCGTGTGTACCCCTAACTGTTGCCATAACTCGACTTGACGCGCATCACCTTGCAAGTTATCATACTCCAACCCCGGAAGAAAGAGTTCCCCCTCGCCCGCGACAACCAACAACTCGTAAAAAAAAGACGCCGCGCTCCAATCGGCACTTACCCGGAAAGCAGCAGGCATATATTTCCCCCCGGGAATGACTACCCGATTCCCCGCGATACACACCTCTGCCCCGAAGCGACGCATCATTTCCACCGTCATGTGAATATAATCCGCGGAAACGACTTTCCCTTTCAAATCAATCACGAGTCCCCCCTCCACCAAAGGAGCGATCATCATCAACGCTGAAATATACTGGCTACTGACCGAGGCATCCAAGCAAATCTCTTTCCCCCTCAACACGGCATTCCCAATCCATAAAGGCGGAAAACCCTCTCTCCCCAAATATTCAATACTTGCCCCCAGTTCCCGCAAAGCCTCTACCAACACTTTTATCGGTCGCTGCTTCATTCGCCCCGAACCGGTCAATTCCCATACCCCGTCACGCGAGGCAAAATAAGCTGCCAAAAAGCGCATGGCAGTTCCCGCGTGACCGACATCCACGAGTCCGCCCGTTCGGGACAAGGCTTCCATCAACACAAGGGTATCATCGCTATCGGACAGATTTTCAGGCAACACCCCGTCCGCCAACGCACTCAACACGAGAGCCCGGTTGGACACACTCTTGGATGCCGGTAAAATTACCGTACCTTTTATTTCTTTCCCTTCCCAAGCGATAACGTTATCCATGCTTATATCTGGTTTAATGCTTCCGTAATCTGTTCTTTCGTGCAGTAATTATTGATAGAAAACTGCCCGACATCTTCCAGAAGTGTAAAATTCACACCTTTACGATCGTTTTTCTTGTCATGCAACATCAATTCATACAATGTATCCGCGTGCTCCATAACCGGGTAGGTTGGATAATATCTCTTGATAAATTCCCGCACCCGGCGATACACTTCGCCCGGGAAACCTTTCTCGCGCACGGAAAGATACAACTCGGCTATTATTCCCAACGCGATAGCTTCCCCGTGTAACATATTTTCCCGCCGCATCATGGAACAACTCTCGATGGCATGCCCAATCGTGTGTCCGAAATTCAAGGCTTTACGTATCCCTTTCTCATTCGGATCCTGAGTCACGATATCATTCTTCACGGACACGGATTTTTTAATTAACTCAAGGAATTCTTCACGTTCGGGCACGTTCGTGTCACAAGCCAGTAACCGCTCCAGATACTCCATGTCAGACAATAGCCCGTGTTTCAGCATCTCGGCATAACCGGATACCCGTTCCCGAACGGGTAACGTCTGTAATAACGAAACATCAATAACCACTCGTTCCGGCTCGCTGAAAGTACCGATCTCGTTTTTCAACCCGTCAAGATTAAACCCCGTTTTCCCGCCTAACGAAGCATCCACTTGTGCCAGCAAAGTCGTGGGTACATAGATACAACGCATTCCCCGCTTAAACGTCGAAGCGGCGAAACCACCCATATCCGTCACCATACCCCCGCCCACGCATAATAATATAGAAGAACGACGAGCTCCCCGCTTGCTCAACATAGACCAGACACGGGCAACACTCACCAGAGACTTGTTTTCTTCACCGCAATCGACTACCGCCACGTTCAACGGCATCCAATTCACTTTCTCCAG
Source organism: uncultured Butyricimonas sp. (assembly GCF_959596855.1). NCBI lineage: Bacteria > Pseudomonadati > Bacteroidota > Bacteroidia > Bacteroidales > Odoribacteraceae > Butyricimonas > uncultured Butyricimonas sp. The sequence continues at coordinate 27,081 of NZ_CAUFYA010000055.1, read as the reverse complement.
TAACTTGTCACAAAAACCGACCGTGTGCTTATCCGCCACGATAAATAATTGATCATGCCTGACACCTTGTAACAACTCGGCGAGGACAAGACTCGAATCCGTTGTAAATATAATACGCTCCATTTGTCCCATATTTCTGCACAAAATTACACTATTTCAACCGATACGGGGAATTAAAATTTAAAATTAATTGTTTTTCTCGCCATAAAAAAATAACTTTGGTCAAATTCATTAAAACTGATCGGCGCATGAACAATGACAATTCTACCCTGAACCGGGTGGCAATCACAATTGCTCCCAGATTAAACAATGCTTTATATTCTCCCCTATTCCAACAATGTGGCGGCATTACCGGTTTCTTTCAAGAAAGTGACAAAAATATAGAGTTGCTTTTCAAAGAGAACAACCTGACAAACATTCAACCGGAGCGTTCCCTGTGGCTGCAACTGGCTGAAGAGGAACTAAAGAACATGGAGAAACACCGTATTCAGCTCTGCGGAATAGAAGACACGAATTACCCCCGCCTGCTGAAACATTGTGCCGATGCCCCGCTGGTACTTTTCTATAAAGGTACGCTGGAACCCGACGAAGCCAAGAATATCGCTATCGTGGGTACTCGCAAAGCCACCGATTTAGGCAAAGCCCGCGTGGAAAATATCCTCCAGCAATTGGCTGACCTGGGATTCCGTCCCAATGTCATCAGCGGGCTGGCTTACGGTATTGACATTGCCGCGCATTCCGCCTGCCTCCGACACGGGCTTCGGGCACAAGCCGTGCTCGGTCACGGGTTGCACATGATCTACCCGGCACCCCACAAAAATATAGCGGACAAAATTCTGGAACAAGGCGGAACATTACTTTCCGAATTTCCAACTTGTGCACCGATACACCCCACGAATTTCCTCCAACGGAACCGCATCGTGGCAGGTATGAGCGAAGCGATACTCGTGGCTGAATCTCCCGTGAAAGGGGGAGCCATGTCCACCGCACGACAGGCATTATCCTACAGCCGGGATGTCCTCGCCTTCCCCGGTCGCCCGGAAGACACGAACTACACGGGATGCAATATGCTCATCAAACAAAATATTGCCGCCCTCATGGAAAACGTCTCCGACATATTGAAAGCGTTGAATTGGGAACCGCTCCCGACAGCACCTTATCAAACATCACTCGACTTCTTCCCCGAATCGAGCGACGAAGACCTTATCAGACAAACTTTAACCGAAGCGGGAGAACAAAACATCGACCAGCTTCATCAACTCACCCGGATACCCGTCCACGATCTGGCCGTCTTGCTTTTGAAACTGGAATTAGAGGGTATAGTCACCCGGCTTCCCGGTAAATGTTATTCACTTATTTAACCCGTTTTGTTACAGATTCATAGCACGGGACGATAAATGATTTTAATTTTAAACTATTATAACGTTTGCGGGTACCAAAAAATAGTGCGAAAAATTTTTGGAATCATAAACAAAAGCATACCTTTGAACCGAATTTCACAATTCAAATTAAAAGATGTTTTTTTAAAGTTTTTACTTAAACAATATTCAAATGAAAGCAGAGATTAAAGAATTCATGGATGCCTTAAAGGCTAGAACTGTGGGTGAAACTGAATTCCACCAAGCAGTTGAAGAAGTAATCGAAACTGTTTGGGATACCTATCAGGCAAACCCGAAATACAAGGCTAACAAGATCCTTGAGAAAATGGTAGAACCTGAAAGAGTTATCATGTTCAGAGTGCCCTGGATTGATGACAAAGGTGAAGTACAAATCAACCGCGGTTACAGAGTACAATTCAATAGTGCTATCGGACCGTACAAGGGAGGTTTACGTTTCCACCCGTCAGTAACCCTTGGCGGATTGAAATTCTTAGGATTCGAGCAAACTTTCAAAAACTCTTTGACTACTCTTCCCATGGGTGGTGGTAAAGGAGGTTCTGACTTCAACCCGAAAGGAAAATCTGATAATGAAGTTATGCGTTTCTGCCAAAGCTTCATGACTGAACTTTGCAAACACATCGGTCCTGACACTGACGTACCTGCTGGTGATATCGGTGTAGGCGCTCGTGAAATCGGTTTCTTGTTCGGACAATACAAGAGAATCCGCAACGAATTCGTTGGTGTATTAACCGGAAAGAACCGCGAATTCGGTGGTTCAAGAGTACGTCCGGAAGCTACCGGTTACGGTACCGTTTATTTCGCACAACACATGTTGGCAGAAAAAGGTGAGAAGATCGCCGGTAAAGTAGTTGCCCTTTCCGGTTTCGGTAACGTGGCTTGGGGTGCCGCTCAAAAATTAGTTCAATTAGGTGCTAAAGTTGTGACTATCTCTGGTCCTGACGGATACATCTATGACGAGAAAGGTTTAACTCAAGAAGGTGTAGACTATATGTTGGAATTGCGTGCTAGCAACAACGACGTTGTAGCTCCTTACGCTGAGAAATTCGGTGCTAAATTCTTCCCGAAAGCAAAACCGTGGGAAGTAAAATGCGACCTCGCATTCCCTTGCGCTATCCAAAACGAGTTGAACGAAGACGATGCCAAGAAATTGGTTGCTAACGGTTGCCAAATGATCGTTGAGACTTCTAACATGGGATGTACCGCGGAAGCTGTTAGATACGCTAACGAGCACATCACGTTCGCTCCCGGTAAGGCAGCTAACGCTGGTGGTGTTGCTGTTTCCGGTCTTGAAATGAGCCAAAACTCAATGAGATATAGCTGGACTGCTGAAGAAGTAGACGCTAAATTGTCTCAAATCATGAAAGACATCCACGATACTTGCGTTAAGTTCGGTAAGAACGGAAACAAGATCGACTATGTTAAGGGTGCTAACATCGGTGGCTTCATCAAAGTTGCCGAGGCTATGTGCGCTCAAGGACACTGCTAATAATACAGTAAGTCTATATAAAGAATCCGCTCCAAATTCGGAGCGGATTTTTTATTACCAGAAATCAACGATATGAATAGTTTCCTGTACCTTTGTGCCGTAAAAAATTTAGGAAGATTTTCATCATGCGCGCTCAAGATAAATCACCACAAGGAACTGTTCGTATGGATATGTTGCACGGCAGCTTGCTGAACAAAATTCTATTGTTTGCACTGCCATTGGCAGCAAGTAGTATCCTGCAACAATTGTTCAACTCGGTGGATGTAGCTGTTGTCGGGAAGTTTGCCAGCAGTCAGGCTCTTGCAGCAGTGGGAAGCAACGCCTCGGTTATCAGCCTGATGATAAACCTGTTTGTCGGGATATCCGTTGGGGCAAGTGTCGTTATCGCGAACTATATCGGACAAAAAAATCAACGCGGTATCAAAAATGCCATACATACCGTTTCCGTGGTCACGCTAGCAAATGGCGTACTATTACTCGCGGTCGGATTGCTCATCGCCCGACCTATTCTGGAAATGATGGACACTCCCGATGATGTTATTGACCTAGCCGTCCTATACCTCCGTATCTACTTTCTAGGGATGCCCTTCTTCATGATCTACAACTTCGGCGCTGCCATTCTTCGCAGTATGGGCGACACGAAACGCCCTCTCTATTGTCTTATCATTGCCGGACTCATCAACACGGCATTAAATTTATTATTAGTCATCGTCTTCAAAATGAGTGTCGCAGGGGTTGCCATAGGCACAGTCGTATCCAATATGTTTTGCGCCGGCATGATCATCTACATCCTTTTACACGAGAAAGAGCCTTTCCGTCTGGAAAGCAAACACATCAAAATATCCCGTCCCGAATTACGAAAAATGCTCCGGATTGGCGTCCCCGCAGGGGTACAGGGCATGGTATTCTCCATTGCCAATATCTTCATCCAAGCCGCCATCAACCGCTTCGGTTCAAATGCCATCGCCGGCTCTGCCGCAGCCCTCACCTATGAATATTACTGCTACTTCGTGGTCAGCGCATTCAGCCAAGCTACCGTCACCTTCATCAGTCAAAACTACGGGGCCAGACAAATCGAACGCTGCAAGAAAGTATTCCGCCAAACCATGTTACTAAGCGTTACCTCCTGCGCCCTCCTGAACGGCTTCTTTGTCTGGCAAAAAGAACTCGCTATCGGAATCTTCACCTCCAGTCCCGAAGTATTCCGATTTGCCACCCTTCGCATGGAAATCGTATTGCTAACCCAAAGCCTCGCCTGTTCCTACGAGATAGCAGGTGCAGCCCTCCGGGGACTGGGGTATTCCATGCTACCCGCCATACTCACGGTATTCGGCACCTGCGTGTTGCGTTTATTCTGGGTGTACGTCATCTGTCCTCTGTTTCCCACCTTCGAAGCCCTAATGATCATCTATCCCATCTCGTGGCTCGTCACGGGTGTAGCCGTATGCGTTGCTTATCGTATCATACAAAAGAAGTTGTTTATTCCCGAAAAAGCATACAATTTGCTAAATGGCAATAATTGAGTATCAGAGATACAAAGGCTACCTTTATTCCCATTCTCCAGAGAATAAGGTAGCCTTTTTATCACTTTTCAAACATTAACGTCCTCTTCTTCTAATCCATATCAAGATCGCAAATAAGATCAAAACCAATGGAATTACTCCCATAAACAAAATCTTTGTTACAGTCATTCCTCCTTTGGTAACATAAACTTTATTATCCGGGAGTTTCGGACGACGAATATCAATAGGCACTTCTCCATCTGACATCCAAAAGAATGAGGAAGTAATTAAAGAATAATTGGATGCTTCTACCCCATTACGAGAAATACTGATCTCTCCGTTACTCAAGCAATCCGCATCTCCCAAGATAATAATCTTCTGCTCCTTGTTCCCCATGGCGCGAGAAAGAGCAACCATCGTTGGAACCTGATTCAATTCAACCTCCCCCTTATCCGGATTCATCACAGGTATTTCGTCTACAAAGTCCGTACTCTCAACCTCATTCCAAACGGTTTTCAGTGAATCAGTAACTAACAATACTGTTACCTTGAAACCGCTATTCGGTATTCCGGATAAATCCAAGCCCACGGTAGAAGGCATCGTTGCCACGTATTCATATCTATACATGTCTTTTAGTTGGTAAGAAAACTCGGCAGCCTCTTTTGTTACCTTGGACATGATAAAATCCGACTGAAAATTCTCACTTGGACTCACCAAACGTCCCGGCATAAAACGAACCCCGAATTGCTCCACAAGAGGATTCATGTACTTCTGACGCTTAGGTTCTCCCGCTATCAAAAGATTCCCTCCCCGGGCAATATAAGCATCCAAATTCTTCCGATGTGCTTCCGGCAAAACCTCCCTCACATCCGCGATAACCAAAATATTGATATCTTCAGGAATTTCTTCGTCTAAAGTAACTTGTCTGAAATCAAAACCTTGATTAATCAAAGAATAGCGGAAAGGCTTATCTTGTGCAAAACGATTATAATCTCTATCGCCTTGTTTGATACAATCACGTTCTCCGTGTCCTTCCACGAATCCCACTTGCGGCAAATCCATCACCAATCGTTTAAAAGCCGCAGTGATTTCCGTCTCGAACGGGAACACATACATATCATCATAAATACGCAAAAATGCCTTCTGCCCATTCTCTCTTTCCAATACCCGCACGAAACGATAATTTTCACCCGACAAATCTTCCAATTTGCTCACTTCATTCACATCAAGATAAATAGAAGAGTCTACACCATAATTCTGGGTAATTTTCACCATCCTCTCCCGATCATTCAAAGTAGGATAACGCTTATTCAACTCCTTCTCGTTATTTCCTTTGGCATAATAACGGACATATCTCATCTTGATATCCGGCTTAAAACGAGTATATTGCTTGAAACGTTTGATATCGCTCAACTCACTTTTCGGGAAGCCATACCACAAAAATCGATCTTCATCCAACACGTTGGCATAGGTGGTAATTGTCAAATTCCCTTTCATCTTGGACACGATTTCCTGACTATTCGGAGTCAAGGTATTTACTTTAGTCCGCGTAGCATCATAATAACACATGAATGTAGGTCGAGAACTCAAATACCCAATCGACACAGCAATCAATATCGCCGAGCAATACCAAGAAGTACTAACGAACCAACTTTTTTTCTTACGTATCACGGTCAACCTGATTACAGTAAAAGTCAGAAACAAAACGACAACAACCAAAAAGTAAATTACATCTTCGCTACAAAGCAAACCGTTGATAAATTCACCTGAACGCCCTCGAATTGATAACCAATACGTGATATCCCGCACAAAAGCGATATCCTGCCACATACCGCCCACGTAATTCAACACGGCAAATACCGCAAAGGTACCCATCGCTGCAACCACCTGATAAGAGGTCAAGGATGACATGAAAAGCCCGATAGCTCCATACGCGCAAATCAACAGGTAAAGCCCTAGCAACCCTGCCAATACCGGAGGTAAATCAAATTCATGCACGAAACATACACCATAAATCACGAACAGGCCAAGTACCGCAATCATCACAAGCGCATAAATCATTATTGAAATAAATTTCCCGATAACAATCTGAAAATTCGTCACTGGTGACGAATAAAGCAACTTGATTGATCCACTACTCAACTCCCGACTCATGATCCCCATGGTCAATAAAGGTATATACAAGTATAAATACCCTTGAATTTCGGGAAACAATCCCCCACGCCAAGGACTGGTAAAAGTCCCCATGGTCACATTATAAACGTAACGTCCCAATTCTTGAGAAACGACATACCCCTCAAACGCATTCACAAACGTCATGCTGGCTTGAAACGTGAAAATAATCAAGATGAACCATGCTATAGGTGAATAAAACATAGTCTGCAATTCCGTCAGGGCAATTCTTTTTATAGCTTTCATATTTCTTCCTTTACTTTGATTTTTTAGACAATTCTGCAAAAATGGCATTAAGCGAACTTTTCTCTACGCGTATCTCGTTCAAGCGCCAAGCATTTTTATAACTATATTCCACCATTTGTTCGATAACATCATTCACGTCCGAGGCTATCAACCGGAACTTCGTTCCCCCCAACTCTTCCACTCTTGTTACCCCGGGAACTTCAATCAACACTTCCGGGGCCGGAGCATCAAGTAAAGATACGAATACGGTGTTCGGGGTAATGTAATTGTCAAACTCATCCACACTACCCGAGAACACCATATGACCTTCTTCCACCATAAGAATATGATTACATATCGCTTGCACTTCGGTAAGCATATGGGTTGAAAGAATTACAGTTCTGTTCTCCGCAATCTTTTTTATCAGATTGCGGATTTCAAGAATTTGATTCGGATCCAAACCATTTGTAGGTTCATCAAATACAACCAACTCGGGACTATGAATAATTGCTTGAGCGATACCCACCCGTTGTTGGTAACCACCCGAAAGATTACGAATCAAGCGATTCCGGAAATGCAATATCCCACACTCAGTTAAAGCATTTTCCACCGCTCCCGGAATCTCGCTATCAGGCATAAGTCGAATTCCCGCACAATGATAAAGGAACTCCTCTATCGTCAAGTCCATATGCAAAGGAGGTTTCTGAGGTAAAAAACCCATCAAACGCTTCGCCGCAACGGAATTTTCTTTTGTATTTATTCCCTTTATAAAAATATCTCCTTCAGTCTGTCTCAACACGCCACAAAGAATATTCATCAATGTTGACTTCCCCGCACCGTTTGAACCCAGCAATCCATAAATTCCCCGGGTAGGTATTTCAAAATTAATATCCCGTATTGCCCATTGTACACTATACCGATGAGAAACATTTTCAATTTTTACAATTGGTTTTTCCATAAATCTTAATTCACATATTTAAATTAAAAACACAATACATTTTCCAAATACTAGTAAATGTAACCGAAAGCCCAACCGACATAACTACTAGGTTTCCAAACGACATCCGTAATTTTACCCAAACCTTTTGTCACGTGATAAGTCGCTTGCTCTCCCAAACCTTCTCCTGTAAAGAAACGATCGTACGTACCCAACAAGTGGAACTCTCCATTTTCCAACGCCACACCTATCATCCAACTCGCCGGATTTTCAGTAACACTTGTAATCCTTGAACCAAAATCCTTGAACAATCTCAAGCCTCGTTCCGGAATACTCATTTCATAAAAATACAACCTGCTACCTTCTGCCACAAACATATAATCACTATCGTATTTACATTTCATGTAAATTGAATTTTCATTCACTTTACCATCAGCTGGGAATTCTACGGGTGCCTGCATTTTAGAAATCTTAAAAACACCGGAATAATAATCCACGTAAGCATAGCACTGTTGTGAATAAAGTTTATCTCCCTTTTTCAACAGCATAAATAGTGTCGATGAATTGTAATCACTGGATGATCCTATACTAGCCACATAAACCGGAGTATACTCGCCGGTATTCCCTAGTAGTACAAAGCCATCCGGTATCGTTTCTCCATAAGTTATATCCAAAAGACGAGCCGCTGCAGATTCACTAGTTTGTGCAACCGTAGTAACCGGTATAATAGCTTTATTTGTTTCATCATATACCAGCATCGCTCCCAATTTATAGATCCATGTATCAAATATTTTCGTGATTTTCCCATTATTACCGAAATAAAGCAGATTCTCCCAACGGCATTGTCTTGAATCCATTGTTGATGCATTGATTTTTCTCCAATAAATAGATCCGTCTTTCCCGACCATATAGTGAGAAGTCAGCGCATCGATAAACTGAACCGGTTCAAAAGCTCTGGCAACCCCGGAACCGAAATCCTCATTAAAAGCATAATATTTAGAAAAATCATTTGCATTCAACACCCAATTATCACCATTCTCTTGGATTACCACGATCTCAGCGTAATTATTACTGTAACCGACCCAACCCATATCCACGGAAACCGGTTTACTACCCAACGGACTATCCGGGTGCAATTCTTGATAAAGATCGATACCATCTTCCCAAGAACACAAATACCCTCCGCCATACACCTCTCCACTTTCCGTGATATCACCATCCTCGTAATCCACGTACCCCTCATCTCCTTCATCCAGATTATAATAATTCCGGGTTTGAATAAGCATTGACAAAGCCGTCCTTCCCTCCTTTTCAGACAAGATCAACCAACCGGTCTTGAAACGTGAATTCACGGTATAACTCACGCTCACCATTGTCATCAGTTTCGTGGCACGTTCTTGCGCTATCAAGTAACCGGTGAAAGAACCAACTTCATCGGGAACGATTATCAGATTCCGTTCTCTACAAATTGTATCTCCACTAAAAACATAAAAATAATCATAAGCTAATGTATCAACTTCCGGATTCACCCATGTAATCGTGGGGAAAATTTTTACCGTATCTCCCAACGTCACCGTAGACACATTCTGTTTCGAATAATAATTAAGTTTTTCAATGTTCGAATAAATATGATCATAATGACCCTTATCTTCATAACATGCCCCGAACGCGAAGACGATCAGACATAATAGCATATACTTCGTTATCTTTTTCATATCTTCCTATTTAAAATTAACCTCCGATATAAGCGACCTTCATCTCGGTACCATCCTTCTCGTACACGGTCTGATCATTCTCCGCCATCTGCTTCAAGTAGTTTTTCAGTTTCAGTGTACAGGTTCGAATCTCGTTGGCATCATTAACATTCACGTTTACTTTTCCGTCATTTATCTTGATAAATAACTCGTACTTCATATCAGAATACTCACCCAACCAAGTTTTTACCACGGTAGAGTTCCACCAATCCGGTTTAAATATAATATTCGACACGTTGATAATTGCCACTAAACGATCTGCTTGCCCTAAAGCAAAATCTTCAGTTTCTTCCAGACACAACGTCAAACGACGGGCTACGCTAGAGAGTTCCGGTGTCTTTTTAAAAACAATCACACAAGTATCCACCACTTGACCGGCTTCCATCACAAACTTTTCCGGTAATATATAAGTACCATCCGGAGTATCAGTATAATCCTTCATCACGGAAATCTTGTATTCCCGATCCTTGTCTGAGGGAAGTCCTATCAACTTCACTTCCAACTTATACTCTGCTTGTTCCACGTTAGGATAAGCAAGAAAAGAGAAACTGGTGGAATCTTGAATATATTTCGTGAACAGGATATAATCCTTGTCGCTATATAACTTAATATCATCTTCGGAACACCCGCTCACGCTCCACGAAAACGATAAAAATAAAATATAAATCAAATACTTTCTCATAACACTTTTATTTTATTATAAATATGAAGTTTCGCCATCAGGAAGCGGTGCATACCAATTTTCAGGTTTCATCTCTATATTAGTAGCTCCGTTATAAATATCCCGATTCAATCGTTTGAACATAAAAAAGGTTTGCCCTTCTGTCAAGGTTTCTCGAATAATATCGTTATACAAGATTTCAAGCAATACCTCTTTTGTCGTCTCTTGTTCAATATTCAACTTACACCCTCGCTTTGCACGCATGGTATTCAGCAATTCAATGGCTTCACGTCGTTCATTACGGTGCAGCAACATACATTCCAATTGAATGTGATACAATTCAGAAAAACGCAATAACGGCAATAGCGGACCTTGATCACTCACAGAGGCAGACACCGAAGATGAAGTGGATTGCGGACGTTCCCATACCAACCAACGCTTATTATTGTTGTACCGACCGGTCACACCGTTTGTTCCATACATACCGCGCAAACGATAATCATCCTCATCTCCCTTAAACAGAGATGCCAAGTAATTAGCATTCATCACAAAACAGTTGGCATAAGAACCCGTCGTATAAGCTTCCCAGTTATCATAGCTATTGTTATTGGAAAAACAAAGTAATAACTCGTCAAAACGTTTAGGATATTGGCTGGCTGCATTAGATGAATATTGATAGCTACTGCTTGTCCAACGATACCACCCGGCATTAACAAATTCCAATGCTTCCAGCGCACGTTCATAAGCCTTGTCATAATCCCCTTTATAAAGATACATACGTGCCAACAATCCCGTAGCCGCCATATAATTCATCCGCATTCCCCGATAACTTACAAAATCATTAGGCGGAGCGGATGAATACGTGCTCGACTGGTAGATCCGTCCGGAAGTACTTTGGTTCCAACTCAAACAAAAAATAGTATCCACCGGGGCCAAAATCCCTTTTGCTTTCTCCATATCGGCAATAATACTTGCAAGCACATCATTCACACTCTTGTGTTCAGGCTGATGATCCGGATAAGTGGTCACGTAAGGCATTGCTAACCCTGTCGGGTTCGTCACCGGAGCAGGAGCAAACAAACGTAACAAATCAAAATGCATCATGGCACGAATGCCATACATCTCACCTAAAATCATATTCTTCTCCATACTTCCAAATTCGAAAAAGGAAGTGTCTTTCTTGGAAATCTCTTGAATAATATTGTTACAATTAGCAATCACATTGTATCCTTTAGCCCAAATATTAGTCATAATTGTTTGTACCCCCGAATACTCCCACGTGTATTTAGAAACATTATAATAGTTCGTACCCAAATTACTTGAAGAGGTAGAATTGTAATTATTTCCCAACACACTCGCTACCCCCCATGTTAATTCCCGTCCATATAATGAAGTTTCAGACAACAAACGATAAACCCCGTTCACGTACATATGAACACCATTTTGCGATTCAAAAGTTTCATCTTGCAGCATCTCCTGCTTGGAAGATACATCCAGGAACTCATCACACGAATTGAAGAAACCTAAAGGCAATAATAATAACAGATATATTAACTTTTTCATTTCTCTCTTTGTTTTAGTTAGAAACTAGCATTCAACGTAAATGTAAACGTCCGGGCAAACGGATAAGACAACCCCATCTCTTGCTTGATGGTCGACCACGTGTCGATATCCTTCATGTTAAATTGCAATTTCAATGTACTCAGTCCCACACGACGGATTAACTCGCGATTAAAGTCATAACTCAAAGACAAAGAATTGAAGTTCACGAAATTATTTTTCTGCACGAAACGAGATGTCGGACGAGTCACATTATACCGATCCTTCAACGCCTTTAACGGACTCACATCACCCGGCTCCTGCCATCTATCCAACACCACCCGGTAATCAGCATTATAAGCGTTCAAATCCACATTCTCCACGTTACTGATCAAAGTACTATTATAAGCATCTCCACCCCATTCATACAGGAACGTCGTGTACATAGTGAAATTTCGCCAACGCAAATTAACACCGAAAGCACCTTGCGCCCAAGGCTCCGAATCCCCCACTTTCTGCTGTTCGGCAGAAGACCAATCATAAGTCAAAGTTCCATCACGTTTCACGTAAATTTCCTGTCCGTCCGCCGGGTTTATACCGATAGATTTCATTCCATAGATTGCCGTCAGCGAATTTCCCTCCTCATACTTCATATAAGGCTTCATATACGGTTCGTTTTTCTTTATGGTACTCATGATCGTTTGCATTTTCGAACCTTCCGCAATCTCTTTGTACCCGGCATAAAATTCATCAATCCGCTCATTATATCGTTTCAATGTTTCGGAAATAGATTTCAATCTATTCTTGTTATGCGCCAAGTTTCCGAAAAGAGAAACATCCCAATCCTTCGTAGAATACACGCGCCAATTCACATCTACCTCGAATCCCTTGTTCTCGACTTCCCCAATGTTATCCGTGTAGACCGAGAACCCGGAAGAAAGCGGCAAAGAAACTTCTGTCACCAAATCTTTCGTATTCTTGATATAATAATCAAACTTTATCATCACCCGATTGAACAACCCGATATCCGCACGGAAATTCCACGTCAACAATTTTTCCCACGTCAGGTTTTCATTTCCCATCGCCACCAAAGAAGCTCCGATTCCGGTTGGATACCAGTCATCCAACATCGCGTTCAACGTATTACGAGCTACATAAGGCTGGAAATTTGATTTACCGGTTTCTCCTACGCTGGCAGAAACTTTCAGATTATTCAACCAGCCGTACTTTTGCATATACTGATAATTGTGAATGTTCAATCCCGCTCCCAACGACCAGAAAGGAGCATATTTACGATCTGTACCGAACTCGGAAGAACCGTCAAAACGATAAGAAGCATCAAACAAATAGATATCATTCAAACTATAGTTCAAAATCGCAAATCCTCCTAACAAACGCGTTTCATTATCCGACATCGTGGGCTTCTTCACGATCTCGTAAGCGTATGCCTCGGAATGATGGTCCGCATCCGGAAAACCACGATAATGAGAATAAATATACTTCGTACTCGTTGATTTAATATTTGTACCGGCAGAGAAGTTTATATTATGTATTCCTATCGAACGATTGTAAGAAAGAAATGCATTCCCGTCCCAACTATTAGTTTTCGTTTCGGTTTTTATCAATTCACCCTTACTGAATAACTGCCCCCGTTCAGTATAAGTACCCGAAGTTGGAGATGTAAAATTTTCCGTCCAAGCGTCATTTAAAGTAACCGCCACTTGGGCTTTAACCATCCAATGATCATTAAAGAACCAATTGACAGACAAATTATTCGTCCACTCCTTATATCCGTTCTTGCTGAAATTTCCCTGCTTGGCTTCATATAACGGATTCTTAACAGAAGTTGCCCCGTTAGAAATCAATTCCACCCATGAACCATCGTCATTCAACCAATAAGCATAAGGTTGTTTACGGGAATAATCGGAAAAAGAACCATAAGGAGAATTCTCGTTCTTCATCACGTTGTAATTCACTTGATTTTTCACTTGCAAACCCTTCCAACGATAATCCAATGTCAATCCGGCACCAATACGATCGCGATAAGATTCCTTCATAACACCGTTTTGATTATCGTAACGCAACTCCACTCCAAAACGAATATTCTCAGCCCCTCCCTCCACGTACACACTGTGTTTATGATTAAACTGCGTCTGCAATGGTTGTGACAACCAATAGGTATCCTTTCCTTGTAACACGTAATTCAACTTTTTGATATAAGCACTGTAAGCACTTCTCCACCAACTATCCCAGCTACTTTCATAAGAAATTGCATTTTCCGGTTCAAATAAACCGGCAGCAACTTCTGCCGCTAATTTATCTTTAGCATTCATCAAGTTATAACTGCTCAAATCAGGAGCCGTAATCTCTAAATTACCATTGTAATTCACTGTCAATTCGCCCGGTTTTGGAGCCACCGTTTCGATCACAATCACTCCGTTAGAAGCGCGGGAACCGTACATAGCCGTGGCAGCAGCATCTTTTAGAATTGTGATATCCTTAATACGGTTAAGATCCATGTCATAAATCTTCTGCACGGAAACCTCGAAACCATCCAATATAAAAATCGGTGTATTCGGATTATTGGTTAAAGCATACTTTGACACATCTTCCGCTTCCAACGCATCCAACTCTCTTACATTAGAAATTCCTGAACGACCTCGTACATAAAATTCCGGCAACGTATTGGGGTCCGACCCCATATCGTTATTCCTCATCACACGCAAAGAAGGATCGAACACCTGCAAAATATCAATCACGTTTGAAGCCCCCACTTTCATGATATCCTCTTTTTTCACGTGAGTAGCGCTCCCCGTGAAACTGGACTTCTTGATATTCATGTATCCGGTAACCACCACCTCATCGATCTTCTGCTCATCATCCTTCATCACGATATTCAAATCTTTGCGCTCTTCGCCGGCTTTCAGCTTCACACTTTGGGTTTTCATTCCCACGAAAGTAAAAACGAGGGTTACAGTATCTTGAGGCAATGCTATTTTAAATGCCCCCTTGACATCAGTAACAACACCTAGCGAGGTTCCTTTAATCATCACCGTTACTCCCGGCAAAGGAATCCCTTTCGTATCCTTCACTATTCCCTGAGCTACAATTGTTTTCTCTTTCTTCTCGTCATCTTTTTCCCCCTTCCTCGTGATTATTATAAGCTCATCACGAAACTTGAAAGTTAAATCCGTATCTTTCAAAACACGTCTTAAAACTTCCTCTACCGTTTCATTCTTTACTTGTAACGATAATTTCCCCAATTGATCCGTCTGTAGCGGATTAAAGATAAAACACAGTTTGGTTTGTCTCTGAATTTCATCCAGCAATACTTTTACCGTAACATTCTTCAGATTTAACGTTACTCTTTCCTGTTGTGCCAAGGAATTAGCGGAAAGAGAAAAGGTAAAACCGCAAATTAACAAGAAACACAATCTCATAATCATCCATTTTTTTTTCACATGCTCTCGACTCAATCGATAGCATAATCGATTTTTTTTCATACATTTGTAAATTAAACAGTTCAACATTCCCAAAGCCCAACTCCAACAAGGGCCTATGGGGTAGAATCAACGGGAGGACTTCAACACCTTCCGTTTTTATTTCGATACAACAATCGTTCGGTCATTTATAGAAAATTGCACTCCCACGACATCCGTGATTGCTCTCAAAATCTCGTCTATCTCGCTATATCGTTTCATATAGCCGGTAAAAATCATTTTTTTTACAGATTCGGCTTGGAAAAAAACATCCACGTTATACCATAAAGACAGCGTACTCATAATTTGCTCCAATGTTTCGTTCTCGAAAGCAAAATACCCGTCTTTCCAAGCCACATATTGACGTACATCAACTTTCCTCAATGTAATCTCCCCGTCCTTTCTGTTTCCGCAAGCTAACTCTCCCGGTTTCATGATTATTTCATCTCCATGCCGTTTATCGCAGATTCCCACCTTTCCGCTCAACAACACGGCTTGTACTCCCCGTTCCAAATGCGTATTCACGTTAAACTCTGTCCCGTACACCCGAATCACCACGTCATCCGCCACGACATAAAAAGGTCTGCTCTCGTCCTTGCTTACTTCAAAATAAGCCTCTCCTGAAAGATAAACTTTTCGTTCTTTTTGATCGAACACCATCGGATACCTCAAATCGGTCGCAGAATTCAAGTACACTCTTGTCCCGTCAGAAAGAGTAATTTTAAATTCTCCTCCCCGGGGAATTTTTAACGTGTTTATCATTGTCCTCTCTTCCACTATCATCGTTGAATCATAAATCAAATTCCCTTCTTCACGTTTCACTACAAGCCCGTCTCCCATTTTTATCTCTTCCTGCTCCACCTCCTTTCTCAACTCATACACCTCTCCATTAGCCGCGATCAAAGTTGCCTTAGAAACACCCGGCTGAATCACGCTCTCCATGCCAGAAGCCGATTCTCTCTCTTCGTGAAAATTTACATCCCAAAACCATAAAACACCCAAAGTCAAAGGCATTATTACGGCAGCATACCACAACATCCGCCTTATTGTCCGTAGCTTACTCTTACGTTTTCTCAATTCTTTGAACTGCAACCATGCTTCTTCGTCATTCAACTTATTAAACACAGCCATTTCCGACCCCAAACTCAATTCCTTCTTGATTTTCTCAAAAAGTAGCTGATTTTCCCGCTCCTCCTCCAACCATACATCCAACTTATGTCGGTCTTCCGAAGAAAGCACACCCAATAAACAATTCCGAATTAATTGAATAATATTTCCTTCACTCGTGTACATGACGTCTATTAATTTACCCCATATACAACAAGAGGTATAAAAAGTAGCAAAAGAAATTCAAAATTTTTTAGGAATAAATCAAATCTCTCGCATAAACATATAAAAAAGGAATAAATTCCCCATGTACTCTTTCAAGCAACGAAGGGCATTTTGCTTATGGGACTTGACTGTTAGAACAGATATACCCAAGACTTCGGCAATCTCCTCGTTCTTTTTCCCTTCCAGATGTAACTCAAAAACCGCACGACACTTCTCGGGTAACGCACGAATGGCAATGTACAATTCACGATACACTTCCTCTTGAAGCAAATTATAACTCTCTTCTGTCTCTTCTCCCACCTGTTTAGCGTAAGACAAGTATTTATCTTCCACTTTTTTGTGTTTCAAATAATTGAAACATCTGTTTTGCACCAGATCATAAAGATAAGCCTTGAAACCATGATAAGAATTATACGTTTTCTTACCCTCCCACACCGAAATAAAAACTTCCTGCACAATATCCTCTGCCACCTCCTGCTGTCCCACCCGACGCATGGCAAACATGACAAGATAAGACCGGAATTTCATGAACATCTCATGAAACGCCCGTTCCTCCTTTTCGTTAATCCGACGAACAAAATCATATTCGACACCATTCATTTCCACACCAGCAGAATTTTCAACAAAGATATGACTGCCGGAGGAGAAATAAAAATTTATTTCGGATAAACGGATTAAAAAAATCGAAAATACCTACTCTAACCTTATAAATTTCACGGCATCCGCCACGATAGCTATTTCATCTCGTCCGCGAATCTCCTTATCCGAAAGCGTCACGCTCATCTCTCCCTCCGGCAAATCATACTCCCCGAGGGAAACCCAGCATGAACTATCGAACCTTCCAGGCAACTCTACGTCCAAATTCACCTCCACCTCCTGCTGTTGCCCACCAAAGGAGAGCGTGTAATAATAAATGATTCCATCAAGTGGCGGAATTTTCTCGTCGCCAGACCACATCCTCGTGAACGCCTTGTAGACCTTGGCCATCACCCGGTAACGCCCCTCCTCCGGGATATTCGTCCGCCACGTGGCGGACGATTTACCCTTGCCTCCAGCAATGTAATGATAACCGCGTATCGAATCTCCATACGCTTCGACATTAATCACCCGTTTCCAATGCGTGGCATCCCCTCCCCTCTGCGTGCTGGACACAAGCATCGGTTTCTCCTTTCTCATGCGCTGAAGCCAAGTGAGATTGCCATCCCGCAACTCAAAGCCCTTGTCTTGATCGTCCACCACCTCGCCAGTGTCCTCCCTTTCCATAAATTCCGACACGGGTATCGTGCGCCACTCCTCTCCCAACTTCCAGGCATCATCCCATTTCCCCGACTGATCTTTTTTAAAGTTAAAAATGGCAGGACGATTTGCCGACAACCCGGTATTGATACTCACCACGTCCTTATCGGTCACCAACGTGAAGGCTTTCGCTTCCCCCGCCTCTATGTAACAAATACTACGCTGGACATTATTAAAAGCCCCGTACTCCACGATGACATACCCTCCGCTTCTCCCTGCATTCAATATCTTTGCTTCCGCTCTGCGATATTGAGTTCCCGGTTCCTTATAAATCACCGCATCTTTCACCTTAAAATATTGCTCATGCGTTGTCGTGATCCAATCCTCTATGATACCAACGACATCTACCCCCCAACGCTCTTGCCACCCTCGCATCAAATCATCATAAGCCACCTCTCCCTCCCCGTAATCATACAAACTATCCAAACTTGCCCGCAACTCTCGCGTCGGGATTTTCATCATCAACCGCATCCATAAATCTTGCTCTTTCTCAACTAAATTATTCAATTCTTTTCCATCTGCCACAATCTCCAACAACGACCGCCCGATAAAATCATCCAAATACTCCTTTGTGTCACCCAATGCCTCCCAAGGTAATCCTTGGGCAGAACTCGAATAACTCCGGACCAATTTATCGAACATCTTACCCATGAAAGGATATTTTTTACAATACACCCGAATAGGTTCCTCGTCCCACACGGTTATCCCGACATGATCATTCTCCCTGTGTACCTTTTCCCCTCCAATTCCCCAGAAAGGATGACTATCCCATCCCGTTTCCCGTGAAGTAAATATCGCACGATACCATCTCACCAGCTCCTCTACCCTCCCGTCAAGTTTCCAAACATCACCCACCACTTTTTTCCCCTCCAATATATGAATGATATCCATATCAAACCCTCTCTCCCGCCAAAAAATCATGCCGGGCTCCACCAATCCGCTTTCCGTTTTCCCCGCATGAGCGTCCAAGCGAAACGAAACCGGCACCTCCAACAGGTACAAGTAAGGCTCACTCTCGTAATACCAACTCGTTGTAGCGTTCTTTTTCCACTCGTTATAACCGACCAACGTGTCATTCCATAAAGCGATCCAAGGCTTTTTATCAATCCCCGTGACTCTTTTCACTATCTCATCTTGCTCGCTCACGGCATTCACCTGGAGTCCAAATTGCTCATCCATCGGAATCACATGAGATACATAATTTGCCCCACAAATGGAAATTCCGGACATACCCGCTTCTTCACACATGAATACAATACTCTCCTCTTGTTTCAGCGACTTACCTTGTGAAATCACCACCCGCTGCAAAGGATGCTTGACAACCAAGCGAAAACGGGTGAAATCCCGTCCCGTCGCCAACGGCATCAACGGGTTCACCGGCGGCAAAGCCACGGGATACCACACGACGGCTGGCGTCAACAATAATAGACTCTCCTCCACGAAAGCCCCCGTGCGCCCTTGGGCAAAAAAATGATCCCCACCCAAAGCATCCTCGTAAACGACATCCGTCAAGTGTATATCGCAGAACCTATCATCTACCCGTCCCCCGTAATCCACCTCTACTCTCGCCGAATCCCCCGCTTCCAAACCGCTCGCAATTGTCAACACTTGCCAGTCCCGATGCCACTCCGCACTCTTCCCGTCCACTTGCACCCCCGTGACATCCAATCCCGGGTTCAAGAAGAGTGTAATTTGTTGCAATGCCTCTCGATTCCGGTTAACCACAACCATATCACTTTGTACACTCAACTCCTTCCCCTCTTGCTCCAGCACGATGGCGTGTTTCTTTACCCGGCAAGTCGTTTCATCCCAATGCCGCACGAAAGCCTCCCGACACCCCGAGCGGAACAAACGATCCCGGTAAAAACCACACTCCAGCACCACTCCACACCCCACGCCAACAACGACCAACATTATACCGAATAACATATACACTCGCCCCGTGCCATGCCGGTTCGGTAATCGCTTCATCCCGCTCACGCTCCACGCCAACAATCCCATCCCGCTCAAAAGATAAATCAACCGGTGCAAGGCATAACGCCCCGGGTTCAAATGTCCCACCATCTCGGAAAAAAGAGTCGGCACCCCGCATCCCGTGTAATCCAACGTCCCGTGCTGCCAGTAAGGCAACACCAGAATACACCCCAACCACCAGCACACGGGCAACACGATACTCCCCCAATGCCACTTCACCACGTTCCCGAGCCACAATGTCATTCCCGCCACGAACACCCACACCGGGATATTTAACGTCAACAGGTAAAACAGGTAATACTTACACCCCACGGGAGCGAAACTCGTCAAGTTCACGGTCAACACCGACACGAGAATCACGATGACATTCAACAGCAAAAAGAGCAGGAAGTTCCCCACTAGCACTCCCCAATAATACGTTACGTTATCATAAGGCCGTGTTTGAAATACCTCCCTTCCTGCCAATCGCCTCATTCTACGGGAAGCTTCCGCCATCATCACGATTAAAAACAATGATTGCACCACGCTAAAAAGATAAGCGTTCATCAACGGCATCGAGCAAGGCAATGCCACCGCCCTCCAGTTCACACAATTCCCCTCCCCTTGCCAGTACACGTGACACACCACAATACCTACCAACGCCAACAAAGCAAACACCCGAAAAACCCAACTCCGAAGTTGTTGTTTCATTTCATACCTAACGATACATATCATTTCCCGCAAACTTTCCATAAACATCCGTATTACATCAATTACTTCACATTCATTTTCCCGTTATAATCTCCACCACCCGCTCGTTTTCAACAATCATCATCCCAAGCCTATCATTCGAAATCCCCTCTTCCAACCGGTAGGTATACGTGGGTATCTTTCCTTTCATCACAGTCGGCAAACACACAAACCTAAAATGCTCACTCTTTTCTGCCAACGTAAATCCCGCCTCCGTGATATGCGTGGAAACCATGTAAGAACAATTTCGGCTACTTCCAAAAGCCGTTATCACAGCCACTGTCGCATCATAAGCATCTTTCACATTCGTACCCTTGAACAACTCGTCAAAAATAATTACCAGATTTTTCCCTGCACACACCTCCTCCGCAACACGCTTCACCCGTGCCACTTCGGCATAAAAATGACTGTACCCCAAATTCAAATGATCCGACACGTTTATCGAAGAGTACAACCCGTCCTGTACCGAGAACTCCATCACTTCCGCCGCCACGGGAAAACCTATATGCGCCAAGTAAACAGCCACTCCAAATGCTTTCATAAGTGTCGACTTTCCCGCCATATTCGCCCCGGTCAGGAACGACACGTTGCGCTCGTGGTCTATCCGAATAGAATTGCCCACAGCTCCCACCATCAACGGGTGAGAAAAACCTTTCACGTCAATTCGATTCACCCCTTCTTCCTTACCATACGCCACAGCCCTGACAAACCTCATCTTTTTCGCTACAGCCGCCACGGCAACATACACGTCCGTGTAATAAATAATCTCCAGCAAACGCCTTAACTCTTTCCGGCAAACACGACGCAACAAATAATCGTAACGGGCAACCTCCGACATAGAAAACCCTCCATTTCCCCGTTTCCCGAGTAACGGACGCAACAACTTATTCTCCACAATCCCCCTCGTTTCCCGTATCACCCCGTTATAAACCGAATCCCCGTCACCTTTATCCAACAAAGCGTTAAACTCCACACACACCCGCAACAACTCTACAGTATCCACAATCCCCGCATAAATCATATCATACACCTTCTCTTTCGCCACACAACGAAAAAGCTTCAAACAACAAACTTTCAAATACGCTATTCCGCGTATAGCGGAAACCTGTATCCCCAGATAGCGCTCCACCCTATCCACCAATTCCCTAGTAAACGGAAACGCCACTCCTGATTCTTTGAAAAACTCAAACACCTTCCCCCGTTCATTTATTGCATTCGCATCTGTCAAAGGATGTTGAAACATACGTTCCAAAACCTGCTCCCCACCTCGTGTACAAGTATGATTAAACAGGTTGAATATCGAGCGGTCTTTAAATTTCCCGAGGATATGCAAATCCGCCAAAGTCTGTTTATCTACCACGAACTCTTCTTGCGCCTTCCCGCACTCCCGTTTGACTTTCAACATCTCCACTATCCCCTCCTTTTCTATAATCGCCATCCCGTACCTGTCATTCGAGATTCCTCGCTCCAACGTGTAAGGATAAACCAGCCTTCCATCCTTCTCCATTGTAGGGAGATACACGAAATTCACGTTAACATTCCTCTCCCGCAACACCTCTCCCGCCTCGATTATATGAGTCGAGATTAAAAACATACAATCCCTTCTCGCGGCAAAAGCTCCAGCAACAGCGACCGTCGCATCATGAGCATCTTTAACATTCGTTCCCCGGAACAACTCGTCAAAAACCACAATCAAATTCCCCAATCGCCGGACCTGCTCCGCCACCTTTCTCACCCGCAATACTTCGGCATAAAAATGACTATAGCCCAAGTCTAAATTATCCGGTAAATTAATTGTCGTGTATATCCCGTTCCGGACACTGAACTCCATTCGCGACACCGGTAACGGAAAACCCATATGCGCCAAAAACAGGGTAATGGAAAAAGCCTTCATCAACGTCGATTTTCCCGCCATATTTGCCCCCGTCAGGAAAATCATATTGCTATTCCCGTCCACATTCAGCGTGTTTCCCACGGCACCGTCAAGCAAAGGATGATACATACCCTCCGCGTGCAACTCGTTCGCCTCCGGTTCCAAGGCTCGCCCGAAAACAAATCCCCGCTTCCGTGCCACCTCGGCAACAGAAATATAAACGTCTATCTCATGCAGATAACGAAGCAATTTCTTACATTGCTCATTTCCATCGAACCTAAAACGAGAGTCATAATCGACCATCTGAGAGTATGACAACTTTTTGGGATTTTTCAACGACAAAGCCCACGCCAAATTCGGCTCCCTCAATATCTCCGACATCTGTTCATACTCTTCCCTGTACTCATCCGGTACCCGTTTTTTCGCTACCGATTGCAACAACTTCTCCGCTCCCTTCACGACACGAATCCCGGCAAGTACCCCCTTCTGCAACAACGCATACTCTCTCTCGCGCCTCGAAAACTTACGCATCTTACACTCCAAGGTATTCTTCTCCGCCGCCAACCGTGTACGCCTATCCTGATTACCCAAATAATACTCGAAAGCATTAAACCACTCCGGCATAAACGGAAACTCGATCTCCCGCTCTTGAAAATAACGGATCACGGCTCCGCGTCTATTAATTTTCTGAGCATCCGCCAACGGATAACAAAACATATCTTTCAATACCAAAGCTCCACCCCGGGTTCTTGCTTTAAACAAATCATACACCGAGGATCTGCCCCCTTTCCCGAAAATATCGAGATCATTTAATGTCTGTTGGTCTGTTACAAATGCCATAAAATTACGCTTAAATCAAACAGAATCTTTTTTAAGGAGGGAAATACAAACAATTCCCTCCTTGATAAATAACCTCCTTTAGGATTTTATATTATAAATTCTATAATTTATAATCCCGCCTAATTTCCAATCTCCCTCCATTAGAAAAATAATACATACCATTTTTTACTACCGCAACATAATAATCTCCTACATCGTCAAGTTGTACCGAATCGATTATGAGTCGTCCGCCATTATTACTAAAATCAAGAAATGCTGAAATTCTAGAACTTACACCTTGTTCTCGACGCACATTGCCATTCTTATCAATAGTTAAAAGTAATCTAGGATTTTGCCCAGGCTTTTGACAAAATATTAAAATTAAATCAACATCGTACAATGCCACATTTTTTATCGTAAAACAAAAAGTAGCACGTTCCCCAGGAAAAACCTCTACAAAACTTGGAGTTTGTACTACTTCTGGCTCTAAAGTAGTTTTATTTCTCGCTTTTTGTGCCATTCCTTCTGCTATTCCTCCTATCAAAAAAAATACAGAAACTATTAAAAACATTACAATCTTTTTCATAGTAACTAAATTTAATAATTCAACATCTATCGTTTTATATTGCAATAAAAAACTTTCTAAACTATCTCCCTCTTCTCCTCAACCAAATCAACATATAAATAATAAAGAGCAATCCCGGGAAGCCGCCCATTAAGGCGTAATCCAAGATCACGGAACCCGTATCACTCACGTTCACCCAATTATCCCGGGCTGTTGGGCGTCTCACGTCGATCGGCACCTCTCCATCCGACATCCAGAAGAAACTCCCCTGAACGATCCCGTAATTAGCCGCCATATAAGGACTCCGACCGCGGGTCAACTCCCCGTCACTCAAGCAATCGGCATCTCCGAGAATCACAACTTTCTGCTCCCGGTCACCTACTTTACGGGATAACGCTAACGCCAGCGGGTAAGACTTCTGCACCTCCCCGGCAGCAGGATTACACACAATCTCTTGGTCCACGATATCCGTGTGCTCCACCTCGTTCCAGCAGGTTGAATCCGACATGAGCAACGGGATCACTTTAAAGCCCTTGTCCGTCGAGTACTCCAAACCGGCAGCCGTAGGCATCGCCACCACGTAACCACGAGGCTTTAAGTCACCAAAAGGGTACGACAACGCCTCTGCCTCCAAAGTCGGTTGTGAAATAAGCACATCTATCGGCAACTTCGGTGCCACGAAACCGGCAAACGGACCGAGGTTACGATTATTGCGTTTCTCCTCTTCCGGGTCTTTCTGCTTTTCCGGCTGGATCAGGAAACCATCCACCAGGCGCACCCCGAACGGGTCAAGCACCGGACTCATCACTCCTTGACGCCCTGGTTCCCCGACAATCATCAAGTTCCCCCCGCGGGCAACATACTTGTCAAAATTAACCTTCTCCACCTCCGTCATAGGTTCTCTCATCTCGGCGATAACCAAGATATTGATGTCCGCAGGAATCTCCTTCTCCAATGTCACCTCCTTGTAATCAAATCCTTGATTCACCAATGCCGGACGCAACGAGGGTAAATGAGTGAACATACAATAATTCCGATCTCCCGGACGGTCCGTTTCACGCTCTCCGTGACCGGTAAGGAACCCGATAGTGGGTAACTCCATTACCAAACGTTTCAAGGCCGCCGAAATCTCCGGTTCGTAAGGATCACGCATATGGTCATCATAAAATCTCAAAAATGTTTTCTCTCCCGATTCGCGTTCCAATAAACGCACCGTACGATTCCCCTCCGTCGTTCTCAAGTCTACAATCTGCCGAACCTCTTGCGGTGACAAAATCTTTTTCGGGTTCAATTTTTTCTCCTCGATAACCTTTTCCGCTTTTTCCTTGTAACTTAAGCCCGGATAAGCCCTCTCGAGATGATCATTTTTCACCGTATCATAATAGAGCACATATTTCATCTTGATTTCCGGCTTGAAACGGATATATTGCTCGAAAAGACGCATATCTGAATTGTAATTCGCGGGATAAGCCACCCAACCGTTCGCATCAAGGATATTCGCATAGGTAGTAATCGTCAAACCACCTTTCAACTGATTAATAATCTCCTGGCTATTAGGCGTCAACGTATTTTTCTTCGTGTGAGTCGCATCATAATAATACTTGAATACCGGGCGGGAAGAAACAAAAGCCAACACCACAGCGATACCCCACACCCCGAGATATTTACCGACCGAGGTCAAGAAACCCACCTTCTGTCGTCTGCCCTGCAAACGAATGATCGTCATCAACAGGAACAAAAGCACCACCACCACGAAGTAAAGCACATCCTCGCTGCAAATCATTCCGTTCATGAAATTATCCGACCGTCCCGTCATTCCAAACCAATAAGTGATTTCCCGAACAAAAGGCACCGTCTGCCATAAACCTTTCACGTAAGTCAACACGGCAAGTACCGCCAGTGTCCCCACAGCCGCCACGATCTGGTAAGAAGTCAGGCTCGACATGAACAAACCTACCGCCACGTACGCGCACAACAACAAGTAACAACCGAGGATACCCGTCAAGATTACCGGAACATCCACTCCCTCAATCGTGAACATACCGTAAATACCATAAACGAGCAACACACCCATCAATACCAACCCATAGACCAGCATGGCGCAATATTTACCCAAAATAATCTGGGCATTCGTGACCGGAGAGGAATACAACAACTTAATGGAACCACTCCCCAACTCCCGGCTCATCAATCCCATCGTCAACAACGGGATATAAAGGTACAGGTAAGATTGTACTGCCACGAACAAACCCCGTTGACCGCCAAAAATCCCCAACGTCAAATCTATTCCTCCTCCCCCCATACCTTGGAATCCTACAATTTGCGAAATCGTTCCGGAAAATAACATTCCGGTTTGGAACGTGAATATGATTAAAATCAACCATGCTATCGGGGAGTAAAACAAGTCCCGCAATTCCGTTTTTGCTATCTTGAATATAATCTTCATCTCTACTGTAAATAAAAAATTAACGTTACTTCCTGGACAACTCGGCAAAAATCGTATCCAAAGAACTCTTCTCCTGTTGCAACTCAGTCAACTGCCAACCACGCGTGAAACTCGCCTCCACGATACGGTCCATTGCCTCACGGGAGTCCGTGAAGTGAACACGGAACCTCGGACCGCCCAACTCCTCCACCCGGGCTATACCCGGGAGCGACTGGATATCTTCCACCAGCGGCACCGCCGCCAGCGAAACCAGCAACGTGCTTGGCTGGATATAGTTGTCAAATTCATGCACCGTACCGGAGAAAACCAACGACCCTTGCTCGATCATCCGGATGTAGTCGCAAGTCGCCTGCACCTCCGGCAAGATATGCGTCGAGAGGATCACCGTCCGCTCGCGGGCGATCTCCTTGATCAAGTGACGCACCTCCACGATCTGGTTCGGGTCTAAACCGTTCGTCGGCTCGTCGAAAACCACCAGCTCTGGCTTGTGAATAATAGCCTGCGCGATACCCACTCGCTGCTGGTAACCGCCCGACAGGTTATGAAGCACACGTTTGGCGAAATGAGTGATACCGCAACGCTCCATCGCTTCACCAATGGCGGACTTCACCTCGCCCGAAGGAATATGACGTAACTCGGCGCAATATTCAAGGTACTCCTCCACCGTCAAATCCGGGTGCAGGGGAGGCACCTGCGGTAAAAAACCGATATGACGTTTCGCTTTCACCGGGTTTTTGCTCATACTGATTCCCTTGATGTAAACGTCACCCTCCGTCTGCTTCAACACACCGCACATGATATTCATGGTTGTGGATTTCCCGGCCCCGTTGGAGCCGAGCAATCCATAAATCCCGTTCTTGGTTATCTCGAAATCAATATCCCGTATCGCCCA
>NZ_CAUFYA010000054.1:0-31622 GCF_959596855.1 uncultured Butyricimonas sp. | reverse complement strand
CCTATACCCCACATAAAGAAGTTGTTTCCAACATTGAAATCACGGTAAAGAATAGCGCGTCTATCTTCACAAGACCTGCCAATTAACCGAAATTAACAAGGAGAGGACAGTACTGAAAAAAGTACCATTATAGAATTAGAATTGTACTTTCTATATATCAACTCCCATTCATCTCCTATTCAACTCCCATTCATCTCCTATTATAAAAGTAAAAAAATAGTATTTGAATAGGAAATAAATTGAGATTCATTTATCTTTAATACTTAGTAAAACAATATATTATATTAATTATTAACTTATCTTGTACAGCTAATAGAGAGAAACACTACTATTAAACGTCCGTGACACAAGCCATAACCATGAATATCACGAAAACAAAAAACGCCTCCCGCGAAAGCGGAAGACGTCTTGTATCTAATTGGGAACAATTTCTTATACCACAGCCTTTTTGGCATCCATGCGCCGTACCACCCGACCGTAAATAATCAAGGCAATAGCAGATACCAAAGCGATAGCGGCAAAATAATACCATATATAATGCGCGTTAGCCGCAGCGGCAGCCCATTCTGCCTCGCTGCTGAACAAAGCCCGATCGGGGCAATACTTGCTCAACAGGAATCCCGACAACCCGAACCCGAAAATGGATGACAAAAAGGAATGCAGATGGCTAAAACCGAGGTACATTCCCTCCTCCCCTTTCGGTGCCTGTAACGAGAAATATTCCAGAAAACGGGGTGAAATAAACACTTCCGCCAATCCTTGGAACACGATACCCACTATCATCATAAACGCCACCGGGTGCAGCCCGAGGATTTCCCCGCCTCCCAGCATATTCCCGGACGCCATGCACAAGGCGGAAACGGGCATGATAAACATACCGCAAGTCATCGAGAACAAGGCCGATTTCTTCCGCATCAATGAAGTTACCAGATTCACGGTCAACACGACCACCAGCGGGTTCACGTTAGCGTACCAACCGATGGCACTCGCCTCTCCCGCCAAGCGCGTCACGTATTTCGGCATCGTGGCGTACAACTGGTGTTGCACCATCCAGAATCCGGTGATAATCAAGATCAGCACGATCAACCGCCCGTTGGAACATACTTTTACCAAACCCGTCCATATCTGCCGGAAAGTTTTCCCTTCCCCGGCGTGTTTATCACTCTTGTAAAACAAATAAATCGCTATCAAAGCCAGAAAAGTCATCGCCGCCGAGAAATAATTCAACACGATCATTCCCTCGTGCCCCATGGCATCCCGCAAGGGAGTCACCAGCACTTTACCGGAGAACGCCCCGATATTCACCATCCCGTAAAAAATAGCGAACCCGCGGGCACGGTTTTTCTCGTCCGTTTCCTTCGCCACCGTACCGGAGATCACGCTCTTGATAAACGAGCCCCCGACGATAATCAGTATCATAACCGGAATAATCCCGTAACGATAACCGCTTTCCTGCAACCCCGTGAACTTGGTCACGTAACCGTATTCAACCAACCCCGTCGTGGACAGGAAACTCGGGAACAACCCCAGCCCCAAATACCCCAGCGACAGCAGGGCAAACGCCAACAGCATCGATTTCCGGAAGCCGATCTTGTCGGCAAGAGCCCCCGAAAATGTCGGCAATAAATACAAACAAGCGGAAAAAACTCCCGCGATCGTGGCAGCCTGAATATCCGTGAAACCCAGCACGTTGCTCAAATACAACGTGATCACGACAAATACCCCGTAATAGGCGGCACGCTCCAGCAACTCTACCGTGTTGGCAACCCAAAACGCTTTACTAAACTTTACTCTCTCTTTCTTTTTTGTTGTCACACTCATACAATTAATTTATTACTAACATTTTCACACGCCTGCAAAAATAATATTTTCTGGTTATCTACCAAATGACTCATGTCAACTTGAATCACTGAATCATTTTAAATTCTGACCATACAGAACTATTAAAAGCTGACTAAATACACATACAATATTAACAGGAAGGAGTAAAAAAATTACTCTTGATAAGATTATCTACAATACTTATATCCAGAAACATCGCTATATACCAAATACTAAGGCTATTTAAATCTTCATAAGGTACAAATAATAAATATTTTTAATTTCTATTTAATCCTTTTCTATGTCGAGCGTGTATTTATATATGAAATATAAAACAAATTATTATTAATACAATGAGTCCTAGATTGTACAATTTGACCGTTCATAGCTTAATTTACACCATTATATTGATAAATTATAATTGTCAATCTACATCTTATGATCTTAATGATTCATTCGCATTGGCAGGAAATAATCGTATAATGCTTGAAAAAGTTCTGAATCATTACAAAGGAGAAACAAA
This sequence comes from uncultured Butyricimonas sp., assembly GCF_959596855.1. Classification (NCBI taxonomy): domain Bacteria; kingdom Pseudomonadati; phylum Bacteroidota; class Bacteroidia; order Bacteroidales; family Odoribacteraceae; genus Butyricimonas; species uncultured Butyricimonas sp. The sequence continues at coordinate 29,278 of NZ_CAUFYA010000054.1, read as the reverse complement.
GAAATACAAGGCAGCTTGTTTTTTGCTCTCAAACATGAGATGGCACTACACAACAGTACAAGTGTCGAGTATGGATACTGCAATTATAACCTATCATCAAAAGTATGACTCTTTATATTATACGATTATCAAGGATTATAAAGACGAGCAACTTGAAGACTCTACAATACGATATCAGTTGCAAGAATTGAGCTATAAAGCATTTAAACAAAACGAAGGAATAATAATTAAAGCTCCTAAATTATCTTCTTCGTTCGTTTGGGATGTCGAACATCTTTCAGCCGATTTTATTATTCAACATATTGATAATGCTTTTGAAGTATGGCAAAAAGGACCTCTATGCCGACATTTGTCTTTCAACGAGTTTTGTGAATGTATTTTACCGTATCGCTCAATTCAAACAATTTCGTTTTTTGAGAATGGTCGTTTTTTAAACAAACTCATGTTTAAACACCTTGAAAAAACGAATCACAAAAAGCTTTCAGGTTATTTAAAACGTTATCACCATTACGTGTCAAGTATGCAATCCTTTTTTAGCTTCCCCCCTCTAAACTCACATATCGGTTTCTATGACTTATTTGTCGGGCAAGATGTAGATTGTATAAATACGGCGAATAACGCATGTAATATCTTAAGAGCATGCGGCATACCTCTAATGGTAAATTTCAATACAGCATACAAAGAATTGAAAGGGAGACATTATTTCTGTTCGTTTTTAGATAACAATAAGAAATGGCGACATTTCAATCCCCAAACCAATTGTTTAGACACAATAGAACCTCTACAAGGAGAATCTTTGAATATTATCCGAAATACTTACGCTGCACAAAGTGATAGTCCTTATTTTACCAAATCTTCCAATGAATTAGTTCCGACTGATTTTGACTCACCTTGTATAAAAGATGTAACAAGTAGTTATTACGAGACAGTAAAAATAGAATTACCATTTGAAGAAGAATCAGATAATAATTTAGCCTATTTATACGCTTTTAATAACAACCCTTCTGGTATATTACCCGTGTGTTGGGGTAAAATCGATCATGAAAGGAATAAAATAGAATATATAAATACCATGTACAACACCTTATACTTTCCTGCATTTTTCAGGGGAAATGAGATTGTTTATTTCAGCTCACCATTCTATATACAAAAAGATTCTTTACGCGCCGGTCGCTATAAAATCATACCTTTTCCACCTATCTCTTCATCTCAAAGTACAGGGGACATTATTGTGAGTAGAAAATATCCACGAAAACGAAAAATGATTGATATCGCCAAAAAAATGATTGGAGGAAAATTTTATGGAGCCAACCGTGATGATTTTTCTGATTCTGTTTTACTGTATACAATATCACACGCCCCCCAACCTTATTTGCAGGATTTCAAAATATCAGAGTCGAGAAGTTTTAAATACTTTAAGTATGCTTCGCCTGCCACTAATCGTCGTTCTAATATTTCTTGGTTGGAATTCTTAATTGACTCCACCTTTCATTATCCTTACACTGAGCCAGCTTCTCCGTTACCCATTATGGACGATGCGGACACTCTTTGTCCATATAAACAACAATTGCAAGTTATTGAAAAAAATATATACGACTTTAAGAGCCAACGAATGTTCGATCAGAATATGCAAACCGCTTCTTCACAACCCGATATCTATTTGCACCTAGAATCTCCTGTCAGAGTAAAAACGATCAGGATGGCTCCATTAAATGCAGAAAACTCCATAATACCCGGTAACCGGTATAAATTATTGTATTGGGATAATAGATGGATTGAAATAGATACGATAACCGCAAAGTATAACTACTTAAAATTTAAAAACATACCATTAAACAAGATATATTGGTTGAAAAATCTGGATCAAGGTGTAGAGGAACTCCCTTTCATTTACAGAAATGGGAAGCAATTGTTTATATATCATGACATTATAACAAATAATCAACAATAATTTCAGAATCGGGATGAATACCAAACTAAAAAGAAAGGAGGAAATATAAAAAACAAAAACACATCTATTAAAAATTTATGTATTATTTCAAAAATCAAAACCTATGAAAAATAGAAATTATTTTATTATTATTTCAACTATACTTTCTTTAATAGTATATGCTTGTAATAAAGAAAACGTATCTTCAAGTAGTATTAATTCTACAAAATTGACAGTAAATGACGCCAAAACGTTTTTTGAAACTTCTATTCAAAAGAACATCTTGCAAAAATCTTTGTCAAGAGGTATAAATTCCGAAGAAGAAGAGAATATTCCAGAATTCACAGGCTTAACCCCGGTGAATTTTACGCCTAAATGGAATAACGCCGTGGTTACTATTAACGAAAAGTCGAGTTTTGTAAACGTTCCAATTACCACCTTAGAAAAATACTATGTCCAAAAAAAATCTTCTAAGGACATGATTTCTCTAGCTCAAAAAATGGTCATCTCTCAAAAAACAACAGGTGAAATGATATGCCGGATCATGACACTTCTTCCCGAAAACGGCAAATCAAGCGAAAGCCAGATTAACTCATTCAATCTGTCTCAAAAAAACACCGAGTATTCAGGGATTGTTATATACACGACGCTGGATGGCGCAATCACTGAAGTCGAGAAACACGAAGCAGGAAAAGTCGTAGAAACCACAAGTGTAAGCGAAGAGCATCACGAGGGTGAAACAATGAACAATCTCCTTGAAGGATACGATTTCTTTAAGAATGATGCGGTAGCGATGTACAGTTCTTCAGAAGGCGGTGGCGGTGGTAGTACCGAACCTTATCCTTTCTGCACGTATTGCGGAAAGATGTTACGTTATTGTGATTGCACCCATCATAACAACCCAAATAAGAGTATGTGGGATTGTCCTATTTGTTTCCCGACTTTAAGTACGTGTAACGATTGTGGCCAAAAAACAGGCACCCTATCCGGGGGATATTGTGCTCGTTGCGGACGTAAAAAATAAACAATTCCAAATTCAATAACATGATTTTTAGAACATTCAAAACAAGTACATGGTTTCTGTTTGCTATTTTCTTGAGCTTTCATACTCTATCAACGCAAGCTGAAAATAGAAAATACAAAAAAATGAACAACGAAAACGTCATGTTCCAAAGCAAAGAAGCTACAGTTTCGTTCCCTATTTGGTTATCGAACCAAATACTGCATCAGCATATACCATTTCGTGTTAATCTCACGGAATCTGATCTATTATTTAGTAACACAGCCTATTCGAACAACATTTCACGTAAAATTAATTTTGAGACTGATTTTTCTGTAACTAAAAGAGGAAGAATTAAAAATTGTATTGTTGAAAACCTTTCTGATACAGCTCTTGTAAACGAAATAAAACGAGTAATATCAATTTCACGAAATTGGAAAGCGAGTCGAGAAAATGGCAAAAAAATAACTTCCAGTTTAACCTTCTCTATCAGTTTGAACACAAAAGGTGACCTTGTCATACTTGACGAAGGACCAAAATGGGGAGAACCGGATAAAAGATTTTACGGGAAAAGATACAACTTGACTAGGTATATTCACCAAGTTGCTATGCACATTTATTCTAAAAACAGCTATAGCGTGGAAAAAATTGAATATCCCGTAAACGCATCTCCCGTATTAGGAAGTATAAAATTCAGTTTTATAGTAAATAAAGATGGCTATTTTTCAAATCTGGAATACACAGATGATTTACATCACAGACAAATTGAACCTATTATTACAGGGCAAATGTTCCCGGGACGCTTATTTAGCACCGAAGTAAAATGGGCTCCGGCAATCTTAGATGGAAACCCTGTAAGCGTACAAGTGAAAGCCATTATAGATTACGATAATAATGAATTTTCTTGGGATTGCTTTGTACTTGATGAAAAATAAAGATAAAGTTGTGTCAGAATAAAGCCCATGAGAATATTTAGACATTTCATTGTAATAGAATGTTCTTATGCTATATTCTGACCAACCTTATAGAATAAGATGAAACAAGTTTTACTTACATATCTTTTGACAAAAGGAATTTCAAGTTCAGCATTCCTTATACTTGTTTTTGCTCCTATTTTTTATTCTGGTATTTTTATAGAAAACCAGATAAGCCTACTTTTAATAATTATCCTTACTCCACCCGTTATCTATCAATTGATTTTAAAGAAAAGTATTCATCTATCTTCGATAGATATTATTTTACTCGTGTTTTGTGTATTTTACATCGGTAGATTATTTACCTCGCAAGGTGGTCATGAATTACATTTATTAAAATTGCTATCACTAACTTGTTGGTACATATTATTTAGATTACAATCTTCCTTCTGGGTTATAACCTATTTACTCGTTATTTGTGGCGTTATTCAAACGATTTTAGTTATTCTTCAATCCCAATTTGTTATTTATGGGTATCATCAGTTTTTCAATACCACGGGAACATTTCATAACCCTGCATTATTAGGTGGCTTTCTCGCGATTTCATTCATCATGGCATTAAGTGTAGGTAAAAATTATTTGCAACAGAAAAATAAAAAAGGGTACATTTTTATTGCCTGCTCCATGTTTATGGTTTGGGGGCTTTATTTGTCCGATTCTAGAACTGCATGGCTGGCTGTTTTTAGTTGCATACTACTAACGCCACTAAAAAATAGATGGCATAGATGGACAAGAAAAAAGGAATTGTTACTCTTTCTGGGATGTGGAATAATTGTGATCTTGTTGTCAATTATATTGTATCAATATAAACCAATTTCAGCAAATGGCAGACTGTTCATTTGGGAAAGATCTTTAGAAATGATTAGGGACAAACCACTATGGGGACATGGAATTAATGGTTTTAGAGGAAATTATATGCACTATCAAGCTGACTATTTCGAGAAAAATCCACAATCTAATAATTCAATGTTAGCGGATAATGTCGAATATGCATACAATGAACTCATTAAGATTTCCGTGGAGATGGGTATTGCTGGCTTAATATTGTTCTTGATCCTTTTATTTTCATTGTTAAAAAAATATGATAATATTATTATTTATAATGGTTTAATCGTTTTGATTGTATTTTCATTGTTTTCATATCCTTCAGATGCATATATATTTCTACTGATATTTTGTTTCTTCATTTGATATTTCCCATCAATTATTAATAGGTATATTATGGATCGCTCCGACATTTATGTTTTTGGGAGTATGTAAAATGCACTATTATTATTTAATAGATACACGCGTGAAAGAATACAATAATTTTAATGAGCCTTTTTGTCAAGACGATATTCTTAAACAATATCATAAATTGAAATATCATCCCCAATTTATGATGTGGTTTGTAAAACAAATGTTTCAGAGTAAGGATTGGAATAATGCTTTACCAGTTCTTAAAGATGCATTATTGATTTATCCTTGTCTAGAAATATATTGTGATTTAGGTACGATTTATCACCAACAAGAGAAATATCAAGAAGCAAAGACTTATTACACCATTGCGTTAAATATGATTCCTTCTCGAATAACACCAAAATATAAATTATTCAAGCTTTATCTGCACGAAAGAGATTCTTTAAATGCAAAAAAGGTCGCAAATCAAATTTTAAATTCTCCTGTCAAAATAGAAAACACAAGTTTTTTGAGAATGAAAGCTAAGATTATGAACTCTGGAATAATAGATAATTGACTTTACACTTTCCCATTAATCTTGATATATTTTCACCCCATCCAATTTTTTACCCTTTAAAGCATCGTCCGAATACACGTGCAGGCTGTGCGCCGTATCGCTCAGACAGGTGATACGATGGATATGATTGTCGAATTTTCCGGCTTCCCCGATGGCGTATAATCCTAAAACATCATTGATTCTCAATTCATCGACCAAACGGATACCCCCTTCACAAGGTTCAAATATCTCGACAAGGAACTCCCCGTCGGCAAAGGTATACCCGGCAAACTGCGGGTGCGAGTGAATGGCGGTACGATTGCCCTTCTTCCACGACATCACGATAGCTTCCCATCCCGTGCGGGCATCCCGTCCGATATAGTCGCGGACATACGTATCGTCCGCGAATCGGTCAAATGCCGCGAGCGGGTTATTCCTCACGAAATCCAACACGTACGTTTTCACCTGTTCGCCCATTGTTTCGTCTATCGTACCGGAACGCACGATGTCCAGCAATCCGTCCATAAAGTTCTCGTACCCGGCAACCAGACAAGGAGCAGCAGCAAAATCCTCTCGCAAAATATTCTCTTTTTTATCCATAATAAGTAATCGTTTATTTTATCACACGCAAACATACAAGAATTTCCGCTTTCGTTTTTATGCATATATACTTACTTCTCGATGCATAAAACACGTAATATTTTTATAATTCCATGTAATTCACTATCTTCACGCTGAAATTAGAAACAAGATTATGAAGATTATATCTGTTATATTGCTTACGTTATTCGCGTTGCTCTTTTCTTCTTGCGTGAAAGATAAAGACCAAGAGGGCGAAATTGAAAACTATATCGAGGCAGGTGACAAACTGCCGGATTTTACCGTGAAGAACGCTGCCGGGGAAGAATTGAACAGCGAGGAACTGGAAGGACAGGTGACTTTGCTCGTGTTCTTCGTGACCACTTGTTCGGATTGCGAACGGGAATTACCGAAAATCGAGGAAGTATGGGAAAAATTGAAAGAAAATCCCGATTTCAGGCTTGTCACTGTTTCCAGAGAAGAAACCGCTTCCACGGTCAACAAATACTGGGAAAAGGAAAAATTCACGATGCCATTCTTCCTCGACTCCAAGCGGGAAGTTTTCTCGCTTTTCGCCAATAGCACGATCCCCCGCCTCTACTTGTCGAACCGGGAAAACATCGTAACTTGGATGGCAATTGAAAAAATGGAGTTAACCACAGAACAATTGATCGAAAAAATCAATGCGATTATAAAAGAATGAGAGCCAATGGCTCTCATTCTTTTATAATCGCATGAAAGCGTCAATCTCCCGGAACTGATCGGAAGAAAAATCACCCAACAGGTACTTGGCGAAATGGAACCACATTTTCCGTTGGTAAAATTCTTGCGGCATCCCAGAGAAACCGTGACTCTGACCGGGTAATATCACCAAATCGAAATTCTTTCCGGCACGCAAAAGGGCATCAGCCATGCGAAGGGTGTTTGCCGGATGCACGTTATTATCCGCGTCCCCGGTCACCAGCATCAAATAACCTTTCAGATTTTTCGCCAACTCGATATTCGTGGGAATACGGGTTTCAAATTTCACTTTCTCCACCGTGGTCGTGGTATCCTTTCCCGTCACGGAATCTTTCACGGTCTTTTTCTCGAACGATTTGATTTCCCTTATCCCGTGATGTGTTTCCCCCCACCACTGGTTGTATATATTATTATCGTGGTTCCCCGCGGAAGAAACTGCCGCCGTGTAAAAATCCGGATAGGTACATATTGCCGCCGTGGACATAAATCCGCCGCCGGAATGACCGAAGATACCCACTTTCGTTTTGTCGATGAAAGAGAATCTATCCGCCAATTGCTCGATCCCGAATTTATCATCCGCCAAAGGATAATCGCGAAGATTGTTATAACCAAAGGTATGATACCACTTGTCCCGTAGCGGGCTGCCACCCCGGTGCCCGAAAGTCACCACGATAAACCCTACTTGCGACAACGCGGTATTATAAGCCGATTTCACGCTAAATTTCAAGGGGATAGCTTCCGTCTGGGGACCCGGATAAACATACGAAATGATAGGATACACTTTCGTGGAATCGAAATCAGCCGGTTTCCACATGTAACCGTACAGATCGGTTACCCCGTCCGCCGCCTTGATTGTAAACGGTTCCGGCATCCGCCATCCCGTCTCGTAAAGAGCCGTTAAATCGGGCGAAGCCAGATCGAGAATCTTCTTTCCCTTGTTATCCCTCAGTACGCTCGCAGGTTCCAGATCGACACGGGAGTAATTATCCACGAAATAGCGTCCCGACTCGGAGAAAGCCGCCTCGTGAGTCGCCTGCTCCGGCGTCAACATCTCCACCTGACCGTTCCCGTCCAGACGAGCCTTGTTTATCCGGGCGAAATAAGGACATTCCCCTTTCACCTGACCGTATCCCTCGAAATAAATGGTACGCCCGACAGTATCTATCTTAACCATCTTCCCGGAAGTCCATGCACCGGAAGATATCGCGTTCTTCAAATTACCCTCCCCGTCGTAAAGATAGAAATGACCGTGCCCGGTACGCTCCGACCACCAAATAATATCTTTCCCGTCATTCAATAATGACAAATGGAAGAATTCATTATTGAAATAAGGCTTGCTAATCTCGTTAAACAACACCTTAACCTCTCCCGTTTCAGGGTTTACCCGACAGAAGTCGATCTCGTCACACGTTCTTTTCTTCCGCAAGAAATAAAGACTCTCCACCTTCTTCCCGGGAGTGAACAAACGAATAGTCTGATCTTTCCATTTCTCCACGGGGACTTTGATCTCTTTCTTGTTCAGGGTATCGAAAAGATAAAGTTCTTCCTGTTGCACGTTCTCGTCACCCGCCATCACGTATTGGTACTCGTTGAGCGCGGGACGCTGGCTCAGGGAATTGACGATAAACAAGGATTTAATCTTCCTGCGGTCAGTACGGCGCACGTAGAAACGTTCGGAATTTTCGAACCAAGTTACACGTGCCGACTTTCTTGACGTAGAAGTATCCGAATCCGAAGCGGCATACGAGTACTTCAACTCCCCGTCGGTAGTCAATTGTGTTTCAACCGAATCTTTCACGCGCAACATGTACAAATTATGTCCCTTGGCATACACGATATAGGTACTATCCGGGGAATACGCCCCGAACAATCCTGTTCTTTTCGGTTTAGCGGGTGGAGTCGGCTTCTTCCGGGCGGAATCAATTTTGACAAGTTGCTTCGTGTAAATATTGTACTCGAAACGGAACGTGTCAACCATGAATTTCATCGTCTTCTGATCTTCCTTGAAAGAAATGCCCGTGATCGGGAGTTCGCTTTTGTTCACGGGTTTATGAGTCACTTTACTGAGCTCTGCCGCCATAAAATCCCGGTCGAACATCTCCCGTTGTGATTTTGCCTTGGGGTCCACGAAGAAATAGCGTGTCCCGTCCGCCTTCCGGTACGAGTACCAGAATTTGTCACTCTTTTTCAAATAATTCGGATAGACAACCGTCGAACCGGTCAGATTCTTCGCGTCCATCTTCATAAACCTCTCTGCCTGCTTGAAATTCGCCTTCTGACACACACCGGTCAAAACAAGAAAACAAAGCAATGCACTCGTGAAAAACTTTATCATCATTCGTATTATTAAAATATTGATATACTCATATTACAACTTCACCGCACGAAATTAGCGATATCTCGTGATAGAACGATTGCACGTCCAAATCTTAATAAATATTTAACACATTTAGAAACTTTAATATAAGCAACTTCTACACAAACGTTTGTATATGTTGTAAAATATATAATTTCTTTCCCCGAATCATTTATTTATCTCTACTTTTGCGATGCGAATTTTTCATTAATACACCGAGGAATAATGGAAGTATACCCGATAAGCAAAGAAACGGAACAAACCTTCAAGGAAATCAGCCGCCGTATTTTCCGCCTGCAAAACGGAAGAAGCCTCGACAGTATGGAGAACGTGGGGGCTGACACCCGAGGACAAATCGGGGCTAGTTATCTCTCTTTAAAAAATTTGGCCACCCGTTACCCTAAAGAACAAAAATTGGCACAACTCTTGTGGGGTACAGGAAGACGGGAAGAACAAATCGTTGCGTGCTTTTTGTTCCCCGTCGAGGATTTGATTACTGAAAAAATTACACAATTGTTACAGCATTGTCATAGCTTCGAGATCGCCGAATATTTCGGGACGCTGGTGCTTGCAAAAGGTAAAGATTTGAAAAGCCGGGTAGACGGATACCTGCAATCCGACTCTCCTTTCCTGCAAAGTGCGGCATTGACCGCTATCGGGCGAAACCGGATAGACAATAAATTAAATCCCGTATTTACCGACAGTTACATACAGGAGATCGACCCGAACAAATTCATCGCCCCTCACGTACAAATGGTATACAACAGGATAAATACAGTACGACACAGGGACGGATAAGATGAGGTGTTAATTATATATAAAGACTCGCTGGAGTGGGAATCTTGATTGTTTTTATAAAAATGTTTCCTATTTTTGTGGTCTGATTACAGAAAAAAAGAATTAATTAATTTACAAACATAAATTTATTGCCATGGCAAAATTAGATTTAAGCATTTATGGAATTACAGGGGTAAAAGAAATCTTACACAACCCCTCGTACGAAGAATTATACAAGGCTGAAACAGACCCTACTTTGGAAGGGTACGAAAAAGGATATGTAACCGAACTCGGAGCCGTGAACGTGATGACCGGTATCTATACCGGACGTTCTCCCAAAGATAAATTCTTTGTGATGAATGAAGCCAGCGCAGACTCCGTGTGGTGGACGACAGACGAATACAAGAACGACAACAAACCCTGCTCGGAAGAAGCATGGGCTGACCTGAAAGCAAAAGCCGTGAAAGAATTGTCCAACAAGAAATTGTACGTGGTGGATACGTTCTGCGGGGCTAACGAAGGTACTCGTCTGAAAGTGCGTTTCATCATGGAAGTTGCATGGCAGGCTCACTTTGTAAAGAACATGTTCATTCGTCCGACAGAGGAGGAATTGGCAAACTACGGTGAACCCGATTTCGTTTCTTTCAATGCCGCTAAAGCAAAAGTGGATAACTTCAAAGAATTAGGATTAAATTCGGAAACCGCTACCGTTTTCAACTTGAAGACCAAAGAACAAGTTATCTTGAACACTTGGTACGGTGGTGAAATGAAAAAAGGTATCTTCTCTATCATGAACTACTTGAACCCGTTGCGCGGCATCGCTTCCATGCACTGCTCCGCCAACACGGATATGAACGGTAAGAATACCGCTATCTTCTTCGGTTTGTCCGGTACGGGTAAAACCACCTTGTCTACTGACCCGAAACGTCTTTTGATCGGTGACGACGAGCACGGATGGGACGACGAAGGCGTGTTCAACTACGAAGGCGGATGCTACGCCAAGGTCATCAACCTGAGCAAAGAGGCTGAACCGGATATCTACAACGCTATCAAACGTGACGCGTTGCTGGAGAACGTAACGGTAGACGCTAACGGGAAGATTGACTTCAACGACAAATCGGTTACTGAAAACACCCGTGTTTCTTACCCGATCTATCACATCAAGAATATCGTGAAACCGGTATCCAAGGGTCCGGCTGCAAAACAAGTTATTTTCTTGTCTGCTGACGCATTCGGAGTATTACCCCCGGTATCTATCTTAACCCCGGAACAAACGAAATATTACTTTTTGTCCGGATTCACGGCTAAGTTGGCAGGTACGGAACGCGGTATTACCGAACCGACCCCGACCTTCTCCGCTTGCTTCGGTGCGGCATTCTTGTCATTGCACCCGACCAAATACGCGGAAGAGCTGGTGAAAAAGATGGAAAAAGAAGGAGCGAAAGCCTATTTGGTGAACACCGGATGGAACGGAACCGGAAAACGTATCTCTATCAAAGATACCCGCGGTATCATCGACGCTATCCTCGACGGTTCTATCGACAAAGCCCCGACCAAGGACATCCCGTACTTCAACTTCCAAGTTCCGACCGCATTACCGGGAGTTGACCCGAAAATCCTTGATCCTCGCGACACGTATAGCAACGCCAGCGAATGGGAAACAAAAGCAAAAGACTTGTCTGAACGCTTTATCAAGAACTTCAAGAAGTTCGAAGGCAACGAAGCCGGAAAAGCATTGGTTGCAGCAGGTCCGAAATTATAATTATCAGGATTAGCACAATAAAAAAGCACTTCCCGCAAGAAGTGCTTTTTTATTGTTCTAATCTATAAATAAGGCTATCCCATATATCCCTTCATGATACCCCGTTTGCTATTCCGCACGAACATGATGATTTCATCACGCTCTTTTGATGCCGGCATTTCTGCCTCAATCCGTTCGATAGCGTCTGTATTATTCAGACCGGACTGGAAAAGAATCCGATAGATGTCTTGAATCTCATTGATTTTCTCGTTGGAGAACTCGCGGCGACGTAACCCGATAGAGTTTACACCGGCATAAGACAATGGTACTCTTCCGGCTTTCACGTACGGGGGCACATCTTTTCCGATCAATGAGCCACCGGAAATCATCACGTGACGTCCGATATGCACGAATTGATGCACGGCACTCATTCCGCCCAGAATAGCGAAATCGTCCATTTCAACCTCTCCGGCCAACTGGCAGGCATTTGTCACAATACAATTATTTCCAATTCGACAATCGTGCGCCACGTGCGCATAAGCCATTATCAAACAATTATTACCAATTTGGGTAATGCCCTTCGCGGCAGTACCTCTATTTACAGTAACACATTCACGTATGGTTGTGTTATCTCCAATAACGACAATTGATTTTTCCCCTTTAAACTTCAAGTCTTGGGGAATAGCGGAAATGACAGCACCCGGAAATATCTTGCAATTCTTCCCGATATGTGCCCCTTCCAGAATAGTAACATTCGAGCCAATCCTTGTTCCTTCCTCGATGATAACATTCTTGTCAATTGTCACGAACGGATCAATCACCACGTTATCAGCAATTTGTGCTTCAGGATGAACATAAGCTAACGGTTGTTTCATTCGTTTTTTATTTAATAGTATATATTATTTTCATTTTAGCGGGTGCAAGTTTACTAATCCTTCTTGGTTTTTGCAACTTGCGCCATAAATTCTCCTACTTCACAAACTAAATTTTTACCAACGAAAGCATATCCCCTCATCGTCACGATACCGCGCCGTATGGGAGCAATCTTGACTAATTTGAACACTAAAGTATCTCCCGGAACTACTTTACGACGAAATTTAATTCCATCAATTTTTACGAAATAAGTGGAATAATTCTCCGGGTCTTCCACTTGATTCAATACAAGGATACCTCCACACTGCGCCATGGCTTCCACGATCAGCACGCCCGGCATAACAGGTTCTTCCGGGAAGTGCCCCACGAAGAAAGGTTCGTTCATGGTCACGTTCTTACAACCGATCACGATATCACCCGTTACCTCGTAAATCTTGTCCACCAACAAGAAAGGAGGACGGTGAGGCAACAAAGCACGTACTTTGTTCACATCCATCATAGGCTCGGAATCCGTATCCACATCCGGACGAACATCCTCACGTTCCGCTTGTGCTATCGCTTTATACATTTTCCGAGCCATCGTCGTGTTTGCCTTATGTCCCGGTCTTTCAGCTATAACGCGTCCTTTGATAAAACGTCCGCATAATGCCAAGTCCCCGATAACATCCAACAATTTATGACGAGCCGGCTCGTTATCGAAATACAAGGTCAAGTTATTCAACACCCCTTGTTTTACCTCTATGGAATCATGATTGAATAATTTCGCTAAATGATCTACCTCTGACTGAGAGATTTCCCGGTCTACAATCACGATAGCGTTATCCAAATCTCCTCCCTTTATCAAGTTATGTTTTAACAACATCTCCAATTCCCGCAAGAACACGAAAGTACGACAAGGAGCTATCTCCTTAGCAAAATCCGTCGTTTTGTCGGAATAGGCCGCATATTGCATCTGCAAATAAGGAGAATCATAAGCCACCACCAGATTCACGTTATAATCCGTATCCGGCAACAAGGTCAATTTGGTTTGCCCGTCTTCACTGCAATATTCCATTTGTTCCTTCACCACGAAATATTTCCGTTCTGCCGATTGTTCCTCGATTCCGGTTTTTTCAATGGCTTCCACGAAATATTTTGAACTCCCGTCCAGTATCGGAAATTCCTCCCCGTTCAACTCGATCAGGCAATTATCAATACCACAACCGTAAAGAGCAGCCATGGCATGTTCCATCGTGAACACGCAAATCCCGTCTTTTTCCAGACAGCTGGCACGATCCATCAATTTAATATATTCAGCCAAAGCGGGAATTTCAGGGGCTCCTTCCAAATCTACCCGATGTATTTTGTACCCAAAGTTCTCTTCCGCCGGCTTAAAAGTAGCCGTTACCATTTTACCGGTATGCAAGCCTTTTCCGCTCAAAGAGAATTCACTCTTCAAAGTTCTTTGCTTTACTGACATTTCTATTTTGACTTTAAATTTGCAACTTCTTTCTCTAAATCTCTCAATAGCCCGTACATTTCCGGCAATTTCCGGAACATCACGTAACATTTCTGATATTTCGGGTAATCAAAAGCAGGCGAACCGCGCAACACGGATTTCTCCGGGATATTGGAAGTGATACCGCTCTGCGCCGCAATTTGAGTACCCGCCCCGATTGTCAAGTGACCGACAAGTCCCACCTGTCCGCCGAACACGCAATTCTCACCGACTTTCGTTGTCCCGGCAATTCCCGTCTGGGCGGCAATAACCGTGTTACCTCCCACGACAACATTATGCGCGATCTGTACCAGATTATCCAGTTTCACGCCTTTATGAATAAGCGTAGACCCCATCGTAGCCCTGTCGATACAAGTATTGGCACCAATCTCTACGTTATCCTCGACCACCACGTTTCCGATTTGCGGAACCTTTTTATAATGATCGCCTTCCGGGGCAAAACCGAATCCATCAGCACCCAGAACCACTCCCGCGTGCAGGATACATGATTTCCCGACAACACAACCGGAGTAGATTTTCACCCCGGCATAGATAATCGTATCGTCACCGACGGTCACCCCGTCACCGATATAAGCCTGCGGGTATATTTTAACGTTATTACCTATTTTCGCACCTTTTCCTATATAAGCAAATGCCCCGATATAAGGCTTTTCTCCTATCGTGGCACTTTCACTAACATAAGACGGTTGTTCTATCCCCTGTGGTTTCGGGCGCATATCCTCGTACATCTGCAACAAGGTTGCAATTGCATCATAAGCAGACTCTACACGAATTAATGTACAGGCGTACTCGTGGGCAGGTTCAAAAGTCTTGTTTACCAGAACGACTGAAGCCTGTGTCGTGTAGACATAGTGCTCGTATTTGGGATTGGCAAGAAAAGCCAGCGTACCGGGTTTTCCTTCCTCTATCTTGGAAACGTTATTCACAATAACTTCCGGATCTCCATCCACAACCCCGCCAAGCAGAGCTGCTATATCCTTTGCTTTAAATTCCATAATTCACAAAATTTCGGCAAACTTACAAATTTTATTTGGAACAACAGACGGAATGTGACAAATATGTTTCACTTTTTCAACCATTTTCTTCCGTAAGCCGTTAATCTACTGCATTCTTCCGAAATTCGCTCGTTTTACGCGACGAATAGCTATTTTTCTTTAGATTTTTCAGCGAACCCTTTGGAATAAAAAGAATTAATTGTATCTTTGCAAGCGGTTATTAACACTGAGGGGGCGAAACGTCCCCTCTTCTGTTATCTTAAACTAAAGGATTGAATGAAAAGCACAAAGGAAATAAAAGAAATTATCAAATCCATTCTGGAAGGAAGCGAATTGTTTCTGGTGGATGTATCCATATCCGCAGATAATTCGCTCGAGGTCTACATCGATTCGTTGACAGGTGTCAACGTGGGCAAGTGTAGAGAGGTTTGCAAAAAATTGGATGCCCAACTCGACCGGGAGACCGAAGATTTCGCCATAACCGTTGCAAGTGCCGGAATCGGTTACCCGTTCAAAGTACCGCAGCAATACGAGAAGAACCTGAACAAAGAAGTTGAGGCAAAGCTGCTAACGGGTGAAAAAATACAAGGCATATTAAAATCTTATTCAGACGAAGGCATCGTACTTGAATGTGAAGAGAAAGTCGCAGTTGAAGGGAAAAAGAAAAAGAGCCTTGTAAAAATAGATAAGAGCATTCAGTTCAAAGACATAAAGGAGGTAAAAGACATTGTTATTTTCTAAAACACACGAGATAAAATGGAAAACATTAATTTGATTGATTCATTTGCAGAATTTAAAGAGCTAAAAAATATTGACAGAGCTACCTTGATGAGAGTGTTGGAAGACATTTTCAGAAATATGCTCATCAAGCGATATGAGACGGACGAAAATTTTGATATCATTATCAATATAGACAAAGGGGACTTGGAGATCTGGAGAAATCGTGTCGTGGTTGAAGACGAAGAATTTGAGAACCCGAATACACAGATATCATTGACCGAAGCAAAGAAAATAGACACGGATTACGAAGTGGGAGAAGAAGTAACCGACGAGGTGAAATTCAAAGACTTCGGACGCCGTTCGGTTTTGGCATTAAGGCAAAACCTTTCTGCCCGCATCCTCGAGTTGGAGAAAGACCATATCTTCACGAAATACAAAGAGAAAGTAGGACAAATTGTGACCGGGGAAGTTTACCAAGTATGGAAAAAAGAGATTCTGGTACTGGACGATGAAGGCAATGAATTGATATTACCCAAACAAGAACAAATCCCGAGTGATTTCTTCAAGAAAGGTGACACCATTCGTGCCGTGGTAATCCGGGTGGAGATGAAAAACGCTTCTCCTTACATCATTCTTTCCAGAACATCACCCGTGTTCCTTGAAAGATTGTTCGAGAACGAAGTACCAGAGATATTCGACGGTCTGATCACCATTAAAAACGTGGTTCGGGTTCCGGGCGAACGTGCAAAAGTGGCCGTAGAGTCTTATGACGACCGTATCGACCCCGTTGGAGCCTGCGTGGGAATGAAAGGATCACGTATCCACGGAATCGTCCGGGAATTGAGAAACGAGAATATCGACGTGATCAATTACACGAATAATATACAACTTTATATAACCCGTTCTTTGAACCCCGCCAAGATCAACAAAATTGAACTTGACGAAAGCAATAAAAGAGCAAACGTATACCTTAATCCGGAAGAAGTATCACTGGCAATCGGTAAAGGCGGTTTGAACATCAAACTGGCAAGCCAGCTCACGGGATACGAGATCGACGTGTACCGCGAATTAGAGAAAGAGGAAGAAGAAGACGTGAAGCTGGAAGAATTCTCGGATGAAATAGAACCGTGGATCATTGCGGAACTGAATCGCGTAGGTTGTGATACAGCCAAGAGCGTACTGGAATTAAGTGAGTCGGAATTAGAGAGCAGGACTGATCTTGAGATAGAAACCATCAGGGATGTTCTCAGAATTTTAAGAGCTGAATTTGAATAAGGACGCTCAAGATTATGAATGCTTGTAAATAAAATCTTAATATGGCAGTTAGACTAAGTAAAGTTGCTAGAGAATTTAACGTAGGCTTGTCCACGATAGTGGATTTCCTACAAGAGAAGGGGATTAAGATTTCATCTGATCCAAACGCAAAATTAACTGATGACCAATACTCTTTGATTGCCAAAGAGTTCTCCACGGATAGCGAGGCTAAAAAAGAATCCAATCGCGTGGACTTGAAAAACACCCGGCTAAAAAAAGAGACCGTGAGCATCGACAACATGGGAAATACGGAATCTCATCAAACGGAATTTATTTCCGTGAAAGACGAGATAAAACTGGAAAGCAAGATAAAAGTCGTGGATCACATCGACCTGAATAAACTGAATAAGCCCAAAAACGAAGAAAAGGTCGAGGAAAAGCCTGTCGAGAAAAAAGAAGAAAAAAGAGTGGAGAAAATAGAAGAAAAAAAAGAGGAAACACCTGTTGAAGTTCCGGTAAAAGAAACTCCGGTTCACGCGCAAAAGCAAGAGCGTGAAGAAAATCAAGCTCCTTTCAAATCTTCCCCGAAGACGCTTATAAAACAACCGAAAGAGGAAGTAAAACAAGAGGCCGCATCGGAAGTAGAGGAAGAAAATACCGATACCGGAAGACAGGAAGTCAACTATAAATCTTCCACCCCGACTATAAAGGACGTGAAAGTAGTGGGTTCCATTGACTTGGATGCCATCAATCAACGCACCCGTCCCCCGAAAAAAAGCAAACAAGAGCGCGAAAGAGATAAACGGGAACTTAAAAAGAAATTACTTGTTCCGCCCAAGAGCACGGATGAACTTGCTCTCAAGAAAAATGTTCCGGCCAGTGGAGACGGAAAAGAAGATTCTGATGATACGGAGATCCGTAAAAAACGGAAACGTATTCTGAAAAAGGATGAAAGAATCACTATTGATGCTCCTAAAACAGCTAAACAGGAAGAGAACAAGAAGAAACTCAAAAAAATCAAGAAGAAAAAAGCCAGCAAGGCTGAGATTTCGGAAGAAGATGTTCAAAAACAAATCAAGGACACGTTTGCGCGTCTGGGAAGTAAGGGAAAAACCAAATCTTCCAAGCACCGGAGAGACAAACGGGATGCCGTGCATCAAAAAATGCAGGCTGAAATAGAACAAGCCGAACTGGAGAAGAATATTCTTAAACTCACGGAATTTGTTACGGTTAGCGAGTTAGCTACCATGATGGATATTTCCGTGGCGGAGATCATTTCGGCCTGTATGTCACTCGGTCTGTTCGTATCTATCAACCAACGTCTGGACGCGGAAACCATCAATATCGTGGCGGAAGAATTCGGATTCGATGTTGAATTTGTCAGTGTTGACATTCAAGAAGCCATTGATGAAGAGGAGGAAGAAACAGAAGACATGCTGGAAACCCGTCCCCCGATCGTTACGGTCATGGGACACGTTGACCACGGTAAAACATCTTTGCTCGACTATATCCGTAAAGCAAATGTAATCGCCGGAGAAGCGGGAGGAATCACCCAGCACATCGGGGCTTACAGCGTAAAACTGGCAGACGGAAGAACGGTAACTTTCCTTGATACCCCGGGACACGAGGCATTTACCGCCATGCGCGCCCGCGGAGCTCAAGTAACCGATATCGCTATCATTATCATCGCTGCCGACGACAACGTGATGCCTCAAACCGTTGAGGCCATCAACCACGCAAGCGCGGCAGGTGTTCCGATTGTATTCGCTATCAACAAAATTGATAAACCGGGAGCCAACCCCGACAAGATTCGCGAAGAACTGGCAGCCATGAACTATCTGGTAGAAGAATGGGGCGGTAAATACCAATGTCAAGAAATCTCCGCGAAGAAAGGCTTACACGTAGAGGAACTTCTTGAAAAAGTATTACTCGAGGCTGAAATCCTTGAACTGAAAGCCAACCCGCATAAAAAAGCCACGGGGTCTATCATTGAATCCTCTTTGGATAAAGGACGGGGATACGTGGCTACCGTACTCGTGCAAAGCGGTACTCTCCACGTCGGAGACGTTGTGCTTGCCGGACAATATTTCGGGCACGTGAAAGCCATGTTCAACGAACGCGGCGCCAAAATGGAAGAAGGCGGACCTTCATGCCCGGCATTGATCCTCGGGTTGAACGGTGCTCCGCAAGCCGGTGACAAATTCAACGTGATGGCGAACGAAAAAGATGCACGTGCATTGGCAAACAAACGTGAACAATTACAACGCGAACAAGGACTGCGTACCCAGAAACATATCACGCTGGACGAAATCGGAAGACGTATCGCAATCGGAAACTTCCAAGAACTGAACATCATCGTGAAAGGAGACGTGGACGGTTCTATCGAAGCATTATCCGATTCCTTGATCAAACTATCGACCCAAGAAATACAGGTGAACGTGATCCACAAAGCGGTAGGACAAATTTCCGAAGGCGATGTCATGCTGGCTGCAGCATCCAACGCCATCATCGTCGGATTCCAAGTTCGTCCTTCCTTGAGTGCCCGCAAGCTGGCGGAGAAAGAAGAAATCGACATCAGACTCTACTCCATCATCTACACGGCTATCGAGGAAATCAAGGCTGCCATGGAAGGTATGCTTTCACCTGAATTCAAGGAAGAAATCACTTCTACCGTGGAAGTACTTGAAACATTCAAGATTTCCAAGGTGGGCACCATCGCAGGATGTATCGTGAGGGACGGGAAAATTACCCGTAACTCGAAAGTACGCGTAATCCGCGACGGTATCGTAATCTTCACCGGAGAACTCGGTTCATTGAAACGTTTCAAGGATGACGTGAAAGAAGTCAGCAAAGGATTCGAGTGCGGTTTGAACATCAACAATTTCAACGATATTCAAACGGGAGATTTCGTGGAAAGCTTTGAACAAGTAGCAGTGAAAAAAACATTATAATTTTTTTAACTATAAGCTAAGACAAATTCTCTCGATAATTTTGTACTTTGCGTCACTAAATATTAGAGAGGAATTATTTTAAAAACTAATTGATTTACTCATGAAAAGACTTTTAATTCTTACAGCAATATTAACCATGATGGTTGGAGCTGCAAACTCACAGGTTTTAAAACCGGTGAAATGGCAAATTACTTTCAAGAAAGTCAGCGAAGGTGTTTATGACATCATCTGCAAGGCTACCATTGAAAGCGGCTGGCACCTGTATGATACGAAACTTCCGGAGAATGGTCCTCAACCAACCGTTTTCATCATGGACGAAGACGAATCATCCGATATTGAATTAGTTGGCGAATTCAAGGCTACCACAGAAGCGAAAGTAGAAAAAAGCGAAGCATTCAACATGGAATTGAAATATTTCGAGGAAACAGTTACTTTCGTTCAACGCGTGAAATTGAAAAAGGACACCGGTAAACTGGTAGGTACTGTTGAATACATGGCTTGCTCAGGCTCTCAATGTATTCCTCCCGCCGAAGAAGAATTTGAATTTGAATTGAAGAAATAAATTGAAAGCCGTCTTCGGACGGCTTTTTTTATACCTCTCTCGTATGGCATCGAGGATTCGACATACCCTCATTCTGATCACATGGATTACCATCCTTCTTCTCGCCTGCAAAGAGGAGAAGAAACCCGCACGAGCAGATCATGCTATACAGATACCGGCAACACCCGACACCGTTTCTTTATTCTTTTGCGGGGATATCATCCAACATCTACCCCAGATATACGACGCACACAACCCGACCGAGAAAGATTACAAATACCTGAAATGCTTCCGGTATATCGCACCTTATTGGCACGACTCGGATTTTGTAATCGCGAACTTGGAAACTACCCTCTCCGATAAAGAATACTCCGGGTATCCTCGTTTCAGTTCTCCTTGGCAAATAGCAAGAGATCTGCAACGTCTGGGAGTAACGACGTTCGTCACGGCGAACAACCATTGTTGCGACCAACTGGCTCGAGGCATCACGAAAACAATTTATTACCTCGATTCGCTGGGCATCGCCCACACGGGCATCTTCATGGATACGTTAAGTTATAAAAAAAGGAATCCGCTCTACCTTCGGAAAGACAATTTCAAAATCGCACTGTTAAACTACACGTACGGTACAAACGGACTTCCCATCCCGAAAGGTTTTGTCGTTTCCCTCATCGACACCACGGTTATCAAACGGGATATTCAGCAAGCCAAACGAGATTCGGCGACCAATATCATTGCTTTCATGCACTGGGGATACGAGTATCACACCTCCCCCAATAAAGAACAGAAAGCCCTCGCCACATGGCTACACGCACAAGGGGCAGACATCGTCATCGGTTCACACCCCCACGTGGTACAACCTATCGAATACATCTTATCGGGCAAAGACACCGTTGGAGTTACCGCCTATTCACTCGGCAATTTCATTTCAAACCAATCTTATAAAGGTACCGACGGAGGTATTTGTATCCGCTTAACTTTAACCCGCCCGGAAGCAAAAACCACCCGTTACACCATGGAAACAATCAAGTTCTACACATACCGCCCGTTCGAGGAAGGACGCACCCGCTATTACGTCGTCCCCGAAGCCCTCTCCGACAGCATCATAAAAGATTACCACCTCATCAAAAGCAAACGCTTTTTCAAACAAACCGACTCCATACTGAATTAGTTTATAAGGTTCATAAAGTCTATTACACCCGCAAATGTTTCGTCTACAGCAGCAAAGTTGCTGATTAATAATACCCGAAGAACTCCCGTCACTTTTAAACCTTATAAACTTTACAAACCTTATAAACCCTATAAACTTTCCCCCGAATCATTTCATTTTTGCCCGACTTAATTATATATTTGCTGTAACGTAAAAAAAATCACACTATGAAACTAGCAGTAATTGCACACGACGGGAAAAAAGCAGAAATGGTCGCTTTCCTAAACAGGCATTATGATTTCATGCATTCGGCAAACATTGAAATCATCGCAACCGGAACCACCGGGAAACACGCTCAAGACGCGGGATTAAAAGTTGAACGTTTGCTTTCAGGCCCTATCGGGGGAGATGCACAGATAGCGGCACAGGTCGCGGAACATAAAGTACAAATGGTCTTCTTCTTCCGTGATCCGCTGGACAAACATCCACATGAACCGGACGTACAAATGCTCATGCGTGTTTGCGACGTACATAATGTACCATTGGCAACCAATCCCGCCTCGGCAGAATTGATGCTTCGCGGATACGAAACCATGAACAAGTAATTGTTAATAATTTATTAAAGCTCACGCAAACATTTGCATATCTGCATTCTATACCCTAAATTTGCAGATAGTTAATAATATGCGCCATGAGGAAACGCCAGTTAGCAATTATACCGCTTCTTGTTGCCTGCATCACGATGCTGGTGACAACGGTTTTACCTCACCACCATCATGGCTCTCTCATCTGTTTCACCGCAACACATTGTATCGAACAACAAGAAGGAAATACTTGTCAACACAATCATAGTTCCAACTCTTGTGAAAAAGAATGCGAAGTAAAACAGCTTTTTGAAACAGACATAATAAAAGAACACAATCATGAATGTTCATGTTGTCCGGATCTGACTCCGGAGCATCTACTTCTCCCGTTATTTATCATTACAGGAGAAAACTATTTATCCTTATTCCCGAAAGACACGCGAATAACACCGCCCACATTCTATCGGGAACGACTCCACGCCATCACGTGGAGCATGACTTCTGCCGGACGTGCACCACCTACCGTATTAGCTTAAAGAAATCGTTCCGGATTTCATTCTTTGTATTCACCGCGATCCGGTAAAATACATTACCTACATTTATTCGATTTATATACTCATAACAAATAACTTATTCATATGAGAACATTTTTTTATGCTATTACAATATTAGCAATCTCACTTGTCGGATGCAAGAGTAACTCATCACAAGACAAACACAAACATTCCGAAACGGAAACCCATGCAGGACACGACCATGCTCATGACCACAACCATGACAAGGAGCACGATCATGATCCGAAACACGATCACAGTCACGACCACGAAACCGCGGAAGAACACGCCGCACACAGCCACGAGGCAGAAGAAGCAAAACACAGCGACGAGATAATCTTTTCCAAAGAGCAAGCCGCTAAAACAAATTTCGAAGTACAAGAGATACAGCCCGGCAGTTTCAACCAAGTGGTAAAAACCTCCGGACAAATAATGGCAGCCCCCGGCGACGAAGCAGTTGTCGTTGCCACCAGCAACGGTATAGTATCCTTTACCTCCAACAAATTGAGTGAAGGTACCGCCGTCAAAAAAGGGCAATCCCTATTCCAAATATCGTCCAAGAACATGGCAGAAGGAGATTATTACACGAAAGTAAAAGCCACCTACGAAACGGCAAAAGCCAATTACGACAGGGCTGAATCGCTCGTGAAAGATAAAATCATCTCTCAAAAAGAATTCGAAGCCGCCCGTTTGGAATACGAGAACGCCAGAACAGCATACGAGGCCGTATCGGGAGCCAAAACAGAGAAAGGTGTAAGTGTAAACGCCCCGATCAACGGGCATATCAAAAACATACTGGTAAAAGAAGGAGAATACATCACAGCCGGACAGGCACTGGCAACCGTTTCACAAAACCAACGGTTAGTACTCCGTGCCGAGGTATCCCAAAGATACTACAACGCGCTGAAGAGCATCAATAGCGCCAACTTCAAAACCCCGTATGACAACCACGTGTACGAACTGGCAGACCTGAACGGACGCCTGCTCTCTTTCGGAAAGACTTCCGACAACAACTCATTCTTCGTACCCGTGTCATTCGAATTTGACAACAAGGGAGAAGTCATCCCCGGCTCATTTGTTGAAGTATATCTTATTTCATCCCCGATAGAAAATACCTTGAGTATCCCCGTTTCCGCGCTGACAAATGAAATGGGCTTCTTCTACGTCTACGTGCAAATCGACGACGAAGGCTACCGCAAACAAGAGGTTACCCTTGGCGCCAACAATGGCAAAGAAGTACAGGTACTAAAAGGACTGCACCCCGGCGACCGCGTCGTAACTCAAGGAGCCTACCAAGTAAAAATGGCCTCCGCGTCAGGTGCAATACCTCATGGACATAGCCATGAACATTAATCAATTGAAAATGGAGAATTGAAAATTGAAAATGAAAAGATATACAGCGTTATCAATTGTCTGCAAGATGAGTTAGAGAGGGAAATTCTTAAATCTAAAATTTAAAATCATAAATTAATTTCGGATGTTAAATAAGATCATACAATATTCATTACACAACCGACTGGTGGTAATGATCGCGTCGATTGTCCTGCTTTTGTGGGGTTCTTACACGGCGCACAAAATGGAAGTGGACGTATTTCCGGACTTGAATGCCCCGACAGTGGTAGTCATGACCGAGGCACAGGGTATGGCACCCGAAGAAGTAGAACGGATGGTAACCTTCCCCATCGAAACAGCGGTAAACGGAGCAACCGACGTGCGCAGCGTGAGATCATCCTCCACGACAGGATTCTCCGTCGTGTGGGTGCAATTCGACTGGGGTACCAATATATACACGGCACGGCAAATTGTTTCTGAAAAACTATCTACCCTCGGAGATGCCCTTCCGGGTAACGTGGGAAGTCCCACTCTCGGTCCACAATCCTCCATCTTGGGAGAAATGATGATTTTCGGATTGACCTCCGACACGACCTCTTTACAGGACTTGCGTACCATTGCCGACTGGACAATCCGTCCCCGCCTGCTCTCCACGGGGGGCGTGGCACAGGTAACCGTTATCGGCGGCGATATCAAAGAGTACCAGATACTTCTCGATCCTGCCCGTATGAAACACTACGGCATCACCATGGACGAAGTACTGGCCGTGGTGGATAACATGAACCAGAACTCCACGGGAGGCATCCTCTACGAGTACGGTAACGAGTACATCGTGCAAGGTATTCTCGCAACCGACAATGTTGAAGAACTCGGCAAAGGAGTCGTGAAAACAGTAGACAATATACCTGTCCTTTTATCGGACATCGCCACGGTACAAATCGGGCAAAAAGAACCCAAACTGGGACTGGCATCCGAAAAGGGACATCCTGCCGTGTTAATCACGATCACTAAACAACCTAATTCCAACACGTTGGAATTAACGGACAAACTGGACAACGCCATCTCGGAATTGCAAAAGACATTGCCCTCGGACGTGCAAATCTCTTCCGACATTTTCCGTCAATCCCGTTTTATCGAGAGTTCAATCTCCAACATACAGAAAGCCCTGTTCGAGGGGGCAATCTTCGTGATTATCGTACTCTTCTTCTTCTTGATGAACGTACGTACCACCATTATATCGCTGGTAGCATTGCCCTTGTCATTACTCGTGGCAATTCTAACCTTACACGCCTTGGGATTAACCATCAACACGATGAGTTTGGGAGGACTCGCCATAGCCATCGGCTCCTTGGTCGATGATGCCATTGTCGATGTCGAAAACGTGTATAAACGACTGCGGGAAAATCAGCAAAAACCGACAGCCGAACGCCTCTCCTCCTTGAAAGTCGTGTTCGAGGCATCCAAGGAAGTACGTATGCCCATTCTGAACTCCACGCTAATCATCGTGGCTTGCTTCTTGCCCCTGTTCTTCCTTTCCGGCATGGAAGGACGCATGTTGATACCGCTGGGAATCGCTTTCATCGTGGCACTTTTCGCTTCCACGGTAGTAGCTTTGACCTTAACCCCGGTATTATGCAGCTATATCCTCACCACCCCGAAAGCATTGAAAAAAAGCGAGAAGGAACCCATTGTTTCCCGCACGCTGAAAAAATGGTATAAAAAAGCCTTGGAATGGGCTCTCCGCCACAAGAAAGTGGTTATCGGAACCAGTGCCGCCCTGTTAATCTTCACGATCATCATCATGACCGGATTGGGACGTAGCTTCCTGCCCCCGTTCAACGAGGGGTCGCTCACCATCAATACCAGCACCATGCCGGGTATCTCACTGGAAGAATCCGACAAGATGGGACGGATGGCAGAAGAAATATTACTGGGTATCCCGGAAATACAGACTGTTGCCCGCAAGACCGGACGTGCCGAATTGGATGAACACGCCTTGGGAGTCAACGTATCGGAAATCGAAGCTCCTTTCGAACTTGACAAACGCTCCCGGGAAGAATTTCTTGCCGACGTGCGCGAGCAATTGGGTAAACTACAAGGCATGAACATTGAAATCGGGCAACCGATCTCCCACCGTATCGACGCCATGTTGTCCGGAACAAAAGCAAACATAGCCATTAAGCTATTCGGTAACGATTTGAACAAACTGTACACCATCGGGGGGCAAATCAAAGACGCCATCCAAGGCATCGACGGCATCGCCGATCTGACTCTGGAACAACAAATCGAGCGCCCGCAACTACAAATCAAACCGAAACGGGATATGCTCGCCAAATACGGCATTACCTTGCCCGAATTCTCCGAGTTCATCAACGTGGCACTCTCCGGTAGAGTCATATCCCAAGTGTACGAGGGCGGTCGGGTATTCGACCTCACCGTGAAAGTACACGACAACAACCGGGTAAACATGGAAGAAATCGGTAACTTGATGATTGACGCCAACGGACAAAAAGTACCGCTCCACTACGTGGCTGAAATACTCCCTTCCGTGGGACCGAACACCATCAGCCGGGAAAACGTGCAACGAAAAATAGTCGTATCCGCCAACGTGGCAGGACGTGACTTGAACGGTGTCGTGAAAGATATCCAAAAAACAGTAGACGAACAAATCTCCCTGCCCGAAGGCTATCACGTGGAATACGGCGGTCAATTCGAGAGTGAACAAGCGGCTTCACGTACCTTGTTCCTTACCTCTTTAATCTCTATCATGTTGATATTCCTGTTATTGTTCAACGAATTTCACAGTATGCCCTTATCCGGAATCATCATGCTGAACTTGCCCTTGGCTATCATCGGGGGAATCATCAGTATCTGGTTCACCTCGGGAATCATCAGCATTCCCGCTATTATCGGGTTCATCTCGTTATTCGGTATTGCCACCCGAAACGGAATCCTGCTCGTGTCGCACTACAACCACCTGCGGGAACAAGGTTTTTCGTTATACGAGAGTGTTATTCACGGTTCTCTCGATCGGTTGAACCCGATTCTGATGACAGCCTTAACCTCCGCCTTGGCATTGATTCCGCTTGCAGTCGGGGGAGACCTTCCGGGCAATGAAATCCAAAGCCCGCTGGCTCAAGTTATCTTGGGTGGATTATTAAGCTCTACCTTGTTGAACGGCTTCGTGGTTCCGATCATGTACATATTGCTTAACCACAAGCAAAAAAATATCGAAAACTTGGAAGCGTAACCTTTGAAACAAACAATATGAATACATATAAATTATACATATTAAGCATCATGCTATTGGGCATCCTCTCCGCGAGGGGCCAAAGCAGCATCGACGAGGTTCTGAAAAGCGTCGAGAACAACAACAAATCGTTGCAAGCCAACGTGAAGATGACCGACGCCCAAAAACTGGAATCCCAAACCGGCAAATTTCTGGCTAACCCGACATTCGAGTGGGAACAAATGTGGGGCAATCGGAATAACCCCGGTTCGGAATATTCATTCACGGTAAAACAATCGTTGGACTTTCCCAACACGTACGCGAACAAGAACAAAATCGCCGCGTTAAAGTCCGGTACATTCGACCTTCAATTTGCGGCTTACCGTCAACAACTTCTTCTGACGGCAAAACAAACCTGCATCGAGATCGTTTACCTCCGCAAACAAAAAGTCCTGCTGGATGAACGATTAAGTAATGCCGAGTCCATGTTTACCCTTTATCAAAAACGGTTAGCATCAGGAGACGCTAACCAATTGGAATTAAATAAAATCCAATTGGAATTACTCAACGCCCAGAACCAAAGCCGCTTGAATCAAGCCGCACTGAACGCCGCTTTGGAACAACTGCAAAACTTGAACGGCGGTAACCCGATCCCGTTCCAAAACACGGAATACCCGACAGGGGAAAGCTTAATCGACTTCGAGCAATTGCAAGCCGATTTCATCGCCGCCGATCCGAACTTGAAAGGCTTAGCCGAAGAGCAAGAGATTACCAAACGGGAAGTGAAACTCAACCGCTCCCTCTCCTTACCCAAATTCGACGTCGGTTACAAACGTAGCGCCTCATCGGGTAACGTCGCGTCCAACGGTTTCGTCGTGGGAGTATCCATCCCCCTTTTCGAAAACAAAAACACCGTCAAAAAAGCCAAAGCCCAAGCAGAATTCGCCACAGCCTCTCTCGAAGACAACCGGCTGAATCTTCGCACCAGCCTGCAACAACTCTACCATCAGGCAGAAGCCTTGCAGATCTCCCGTGAAGACTACGCCAAAGTCCTTGAACAACAGCGCAACGTGGAACTGCTCAACAAAGCCCTCAACGCCGGACAACTCTCCGTGATCGACTATTTCGTCGAACTCACCACTTTCTACGACAGCCAACAAAGCTATCTGGACGTGGAAAAAGAATACCACAACATTTTGGCTCAATTGTATCAATACAAACTATAGAGCACAGGAAACTCAACTAAAACAAGGAGGAATTCAGCAAGGTTGAATTCTTCCTTATTTTATATTCTGAATTTTATTATCTACCTTTGAGGAAAATAAAATAAGGAACTACATGCAAATCGCGGACACGGATATCCTCAATACATTCAAACAGAATGTCAATAAAGGAGGAAGTCTCCTCTTTCGGCGTTATTATAGACCTCTTATTCTATTTTCCAACTCCCTACTCAATGATGATACTTTCTCAGAAGATATCGTACAAGACGTTTTTTACCATTTCATCAACACCCATGCATACACCCGCGTCACCCCGGACACGTTAGCCGCGTTTCTCTTCCGGGCCGTGCGCAACCTCTGTGTAAACAAAATTCGAAATACCCGCGAATACACCTATGCCGAACTTCTCTCGTTCGAAGCCACCGAGGAAGAAGCTATAACGTTCTCCCCCGAACTCGTCGAGGCTATCCGCGAAGCTATCCGCCAATTACCTGAAAGAACCCGTGCCGTTATTCTCTCCATTATCGTGGAAAAGAAAAAATACAAAGAAACAGCGGAGTCC
>NZ_CAUFYA010000053.1:0-35061 GCF_959596855.1 uncultured Butyricimonas sp. | reverse complement strand
GGGTAGCCAACATAGAATTGGCTGCATATTTCGTCATCTCCGCCGACAGGATATCCATAAAAAGAATAGGCGTATTGTTCAATATGAAGGCGTGATACAAACGCTCCATAACGTGTTTGGCTCTATCGCTTTCCACCCCTATCACGACCCTGTCCGGGGAAATGAAATCATTCACGGCGTCCCCCTCTTTCAGGAACTCGGGATTGGAAGCCACATCAAACGGGATATCCGCCCCCCGTTTCTCCAAAGCCGCCTTAATCGTGGCTTTCACTTTATAATTCGTTCCAACAGGCACGGTAGATTTAGTCACCACCACGATATAATCGTTGATAATCTCCCCTACCTCCCGGGCAACATCCAACACGTAATGCAAATCGGCACTCCCGTCCTCGTCGGGCGGCGTACCCACGGCAATAAACACGGCATCCGCATCCTTCAATCCCTCCCGTAATGAAGTGGTGAAAAAAAGACGCCCGTCTTCCCGATTCCGGACGACTAACTCCGCCAGTCCCGGCTCGTATATCGGCATACCTCCGTCGTTCAATAAATCAATTTTCGTACTATTCACATCGACGCAAGTAACAGTCACTCCCGTTTCTGCCAAACATGTCCCGGACACAAGTCCCACGTAACCGGTTCCAACAACAGCTATTCTCATATATTTTTTTCTTTATTTGCCTTGTTTTACTTGTTCGCAAAAATATGAATTAAAAATGAACAACACCGCTTTTTTTGTGCTATATTTGTAAATACAATACATAAGATTCAAATATTTGGTAAACATGAAAAAGGTTATTTTTCTCATTTCTATTTTGCTCCTGACAATCAATTTCTTCTCGTGTAAAGAGAAAACGAAGGAACAAAGTAAACTGGAGTACAGCAAATACATTTCAGGCTTCACGCAAGGAATGATAAAATCCACCGACCCTATCTATATCCGGTTGGAAGGAAAAACGATGAAAACAGGCGACGACGTTCTCGTGCAACCGGAAAAATTAATGAAAATCAGCCCGAAAGTAGAGGGAAGTGTCACTATCCGGGACGGTAATACCATAGAATTTACCCCGACGACTCCGATGAAGAACGGGCAGACCTACGAGATTTCGCTGGCATTGGACAAAATATGCAACGTGCCGTCCGACCTGTCGACTTTCCGCTTCAACGTGAAAGTGCTGCCCCTCGTTTACGCTTTCCAAGAAGGCAGCCTCAGTGTCGACCCCAAGGACAATGACAAGTTCTCGTATCGAGCCTCCATCACCAATTCGGACGCCGTTACCCCCAACGAGGTGGAGCAACTCGTGAAAGCAAAAATCAACGGACAAACCCAGACACTCGAATGGGAACACACCCCTTATATTCATTATTTCACGATAGCCGGCATCACCCGCGCAAATGACAGCCAATCCCTTGAATTGAGTTTCGACAAAAAAATAAAGAACGGTAACGACCTAATCGTTGAAATACCCGGCAATAAAGTCTTCTCCGTGCTGGAGGTAAAAGCGAGCGAAGAAAATTCCCGCACGATTGACATCACGATGTCCGACAACGTGGACATCAGTCAGGACTTTCAAGGGCTAATCACGATCGACGGGGTCGGCACCTTGAACTTCAACACGCGAGGCAACATCATCCGGGTATATTCCAACGAACGGGACAAGATGCAAGGCGTGGTTCAAGTTAATATATTCAAGGGAATCAAAAATACCACGGGCGAAAAACTCCAATCGGATGCCACTTTCAACGTGAGTTTCCAGTCTGCCAAGCCCGCCGTGACATTCATCGGCGAAGGCACTTTCACCCCGGCAGAAGGCAACGTGCTTATTCCTTTCTCCGCAGTCGCCTTGAAAGCCGTCCAATTACGGGTAATAAAAGTATTCAACCAGAATATGAACTTCTATCTTCAAGAAGGAAATTACAACTACAGCAGTGACTACCAGCTACGCCGCGTGGGACGCACCATTCTCGACAAGAAAATCTCGCTGGAGAAACCGGGAGTACCACAAGACAACAACAAGTGGCAGGACTATACAATCAATCTGGCCGACCATATCCAACTGGAAAAAGGCGTGATTTACCGGGTACAACTCCGATTCCAAAAGTCGTACACCACCCTCGATTGCGCCAAGGAAGCCCAAGACGCTATCTCTGAAGAAAACTGGGATGAAACGTCTTCCGAGTATGACTATTATGACGATGACGACTATTATTACAGCTATCCCTCCGATTACTCGTGGGAAGAGCGGGACAATCCCTGTTCCAATTCCTACTATTACGTGAGTGACCGGTTCCCGAAAAAGAATCTCATCGTAACATCTCTGGGTGTCATTGCCAAAGCGGGTTCCGACGGCAAATACGTGGTTGCCGTGAATGATTTGCTCACGGCGGCACCCGTGGAAAATTGCAGGATATTCTTTTATAACTTCCAGAACCAAAAAATAGACTCTACCGTCACCAATTCGGCAGGAATAGCGACATTACGGGTTCCCGGCAAACCTTTCGTTATCGTGGCGACCAAGGGCAATGATAAAACCTATTTGAAAGTCAACGACGCCTCGTCCCTCTCGCTCAGTAATTTCGACGTGAGCGGCGAAGTCGTGCAGCAAGGACTCAAGGGTTTCATCTATGGCGAACGGGGCGTATGGCGTCCGGGAAATGACATTCATCTCTCTTTCATGCTGGAAGACAAGGAGAACGTGATTCCCGTCGGACATCCCATTATAGCGGAACTCTATGACCCGAACGGTAACGTGACTCAAACCCGCAAAGCGGGACGCGACGAACACGGTTTGTATTGTTTCACGTTCAGCACCGACGAGCAAGCCGTGACCGGATACTGGCAGGCTGTTGTACGTGTCGGGGGTGTTTCTTTCAGGAAAACCGTCCGTATCGAGAGCATCAAACCGAATCGTTTGAATATCATCGCCAACTTGCCGGGCAACGTGCTAGGGGAAGGCGTGACGAAAAACACGATACCCGTTCAAACCCGATGGATGCACGGGGCGAAAACCAGTAACTTGAAAGTCATCACCGAACTACGGCTCTCGAAAGGCAATACCACCTTCCCCGGGTACAACGGGTATAACTTCGACGACCGTTCCCGTTATTTCAACACGACAACCGAAACATTCTTCGACGGCACGACGGACTCTGACGGCAACTTTAACCTGTCGGCAAACAACATCACCTCGGAGAACGCACCCGGTATGCTCAACGCCCTGCTCTCGACGCGGGTGTTCGAACCGGGCGGTGACTTCAGTATCGTCACTTCCGGGTTCAAATACTCCCCCTACAAGGAATACGTGGGTATCAAACTACCGGAATCGGACGATAATTGGTACAAGGCAGGCAAACCGATGACTATCAGCGGTGCCGTACTTACCCCCGAGGGTAAACCTGTCAACAACAGAGATATCGAGGTGGAAGTCTACACCTTGGAATGGCGTTGGTGGTGGGATTCGGAGAATGACTATATCGGTTCATACGTCAACCGCTCATACCGCCGCCCCGTGTTCAACAAAACGGTCAAGAGCCAGAACGGCAAATTCAACGTGGACGTGACCTGCGACCAGTGGGGACGTTACTACGTGATCGCACGGGATAAAGAATCCGGTCATTCCACCGGTTCCACGTTCTACATCAGTTCTTGGCGCAACGACATGAATATCCCCGGCATGGCAACCCTGCTCACGCTCACCAGCGACAAAAAATCCTACCGTGCCGGAGAAAAAATCAAGATTACATTCCCCTCCTCGGCAGGTAGCGTAGCTCTCGTGAGCGTCGAGAACGGGAAGACCGTGAAAGACATTTTCCGGGTTCCGACAACAGAGGGGACGACTTCTTTCGAGATTCCCGCCACGAGCGAGATGTGTCCTAATATCTATGTCAACGTGTCACTCATACAACCTCATAAAAACCGGAACAACGACAAACCGATACGCCTGTACGGGGTTTTGAATATTGACATCGACGACCCGGAATTACGACTCACTCCAAAAATCGACATGCCGGAAGAACTCCGCCCATCACAGAATTTCACCGTCACAGTAAGTGAAAACGACGGCAAACCGATGACCTACTCTATCGCTATTGTCGATGAAGGACTGTTAGCCATTACCTCGTTCAAAACGCCGAACCCCTTCCCCGCTTTCTACGCCCGGGAAGCCCTCGGCGTGAAAACATGGGACTTCTACGACGACGTGGTAGGAGCCTTTGGCGGACGCTTGGAGAAAGCCTTTGCCGTCGGTGGTGACGAAGCCCTCGACCCGGAAGAAACCCGCAAGAGCGACCGTTTTACCCCCGTGGTGATATTCAAAGGTCCTTTCACCATCAAGAAAGGAGAGAAGAAAACCCATTCATTCAACATGCCCGAGTATATCGGCGAAGTCCGTACCATGGTCGTTGCCGAAGATAACGGTCGCTACGGTTCGGCATCCCGTAACACGAAAGTCAACAAACCGATGATGCTCAACGTCACCATGCCCCGTTTGTTCACACCGGGTGACATCATCGAAATTCCGGTCACAGTATTTGCCATGAAAGACAATATCAAAGATGTCACCGTGAACCTCAAGACGGACGACAAGATAGAAGTTATCGCCCCGGCAAGCCAAGAAATCAAATTCTCCGGCACGGGTGAACAGATCGTGTTCTTGAAAGCGAAGATTAAAGAAAATACCGGTAAATCCACGCTTACCTTCACCGCTCAAAGCGGATCGGAGAAAGCTCATTTCAGTTGTGATGTAGACATCCGGATTCCGAACCCGAGAATTACCCGCGTGGATGCCCGCGAAGTAGCAAGCGGCGAGTCAATCACCTTCAACAACACGATGGAAGGGCTGGAACCGACCTCGTTCCTTGAAATCACTTCTATCCCACCCCTTAATCTGGAGGAACGCATCCAATACCTGATCCGTTACCCGCACGGGTGCGGCGAGCAAATCACTTCTGCCGTATTCCCGCAACTGATGCTTGACAGGCTGATGGATCTCAGCGAAGCACAAAAAGTAACCGTGGAACTGCACGTGAAAGACGTTATCAATCGCCTGAGAAACTACCAGTTAAGCAACGGGGGATTCAGCTACTGGACGAACTCCAACTATGTATCCGACTGGGTATCCACCTATATCACCGACTTCCTGACGCAGGCAGAGAAACTCGGTTACCGCATCCCGGCATCCATGAAGGCTTCGGCTCTTGATTACCTGTCGAAACAAGCGAATAGCTGGCGCCGGGACGATTATTATTCCGAGTTGGAACAATCCTACCGTCTTTACGTGCTGGCACTGGCAGGTAAACCCAACATGGCGGCCATGAACCGGATGAAAGAGGATAATTACAACAACCCGATAGCCCGTTGGCAACTGGCGGGAGCCTACGCCCTCGGCAAACACGACAAAATTGCCCAATCACTGGTAGCCAACCTTCCGGCAGAAGCCAAACTCTATCGCCAACTGGGCAGATGTTACGGCTCTGATCTACGGGATAACGCGATTATCATGCAAAGCATGGTAGACATGAACATGAAAGACGACGCCTACAAACTGTTGCAGAAAATAGCTCGCAAATTTGCTTCCAACGAATGGCTGAACACGCAGGAAAGTGCCTTCGGGCTTTGCGCTATCAGCAACTACGCAGGACGCTACTTCAAGGACGGCAACGGCATTGACGTGCAAATCGGAAAAGAGAACTTCAAAACCACGAAGACCGTACTGCAAAAAGAACTGGCTGTCAAAGACAACCGTTCGGAAGTAACCTTGAAAAATAACACTTCCGGCACACTCCACGTGCGCACGATTAATAGCTCAACCCCATTGGGAGTGCTCACCGAAAGCGAAATGTCCGGGCTGAAAATGACCATCAACTACTATCGTAACGGCGTGCTCAACAACCGGACGGATTATCGCCAAGGCGAAGACATCGTGGCTGAAATCACGATACAAAACACAGGAAACATCGGGTTATACGAGGAACTGGCACTTACTTACATGTTCCCCTCCGGTTTCGAATTTCTGAACGAACGCCTTACCACGAACGAGAACCCGTTCAAGGGAGCCGACAACGCGGACATCTGCGACGATCGGGTGTATCTCTACTTCTCGCTCCAGCAAGGCGATTCGAAAACCTTCAAGCTACGCTTTAACGCGGCTTACCCCGGTAATTACCTGCTTCCGGCAGTCACTTGCGCGGCGATGTACGATAACTCCATCACGGCAACTCTACCGGGTAACAAAATCACAATCACCCGGGGAGAATAACTCTCTCCCCCGGCGCATACGAGGGCGTGTTTTGACACGCCCTCTCGTTCATAAAGTCGAAAAGTCCATAAGGTCACATACACAATTACACTGAATATCAGCACAATATTAAATCATAAACTTTATAGACCTTAGGAGCCGAAGGCTCGACTTTATGAACTTTATAGACTGGAGGTGTGTCAAAACACACCTCCATATACCCGTTAATTTAATATATTTTTAAGACAGAGATTCATGTTTATTATTTAGAAATAATCTACATTTGCAAAGCAAAGTAAAAAGGTATGCGTAGTAAAAACGTAAATAAATTCATTCACTTATTCTTGTTAGCTCTATTTTTGAGCTATTACGGGAGTATCACGTTTTTCTCGCACTATCACGTGGTCAACGGGGTAACAATCGTACACTCGCACTTCTTCTGCGGTCATACCGATTCGGACGGCGGTGCAAATCACACCCACTCGGCAAAAGAGCTTACCTTAATCGCCCATTTGAGCAATTTCATCACACTGGTCAGCGTTGCCCTTGTCGTTAGTGTTCCTCACTTGATCCACAAAATACATTACTATATTCATAATCAGGAGGAAGAACCTGATAAACAAACATTCACCTTAAGCCCCCTTCGGGCTCCCCCCTTTACAGTGTAAATAGTTTATTCTGCCGAAACAACAGTTCCGGTAAGAATCTCGTGTAATAAAGCAATACCCCTGCTATTTCACGAGGCTTTCACCTATTAATGATATTTCTATTTTGAAACAAGACGCGAGGTCGTGTCAATACCATACGGACACGCTCGTGAAAAATATTGGCTATGAAAAACTTACTTACACTTATTATATTCCTTCTTCTCGGTCTTTTCTGTCGTGCAGACGAGAAAGGAAGCGTCAAAAAAACGACAGACGCGAATGTCAACGGACACATTATCCATAAAGAAACGGGAGAACACCTGCCGTTCCTCACGATATTACTGAAAGGCACGAACATCGGAACCGCTACCGACGAGAGCGGACACTATTTCATGAAAAACCTCCCCTTGGGAAAATACACCCTGCGCGTGCAAGGAGTAGGCTATAAAACCGTAGAAAAAGAAATCGAGATCGTGAAAGGCAAAACGCAAGAGATCAATTTCGTCATCGAGGATGACGTCGTGATGCTTGAAGGAGCCGTGGTCACCGCCAACCGGAACGAAACCGACCGCCGGGAAGCCCCTGTTATCGTCAATGTCCTGTCACCCAAAATATTCGAAAACACCAACTCGGTATGCCTGTCGCAAGGATTGAACTTCCAACCGGGACTACGAGTGGAAAACAACTGCCAGAACTGCGGTTTCCAACAAGTACGTATCAACGGGCTGGACGGACCTTACTCTCAAATACTGATTGACAGTCGTCCCATGTGCAGTTCCCTTGCCGGAGTTTACGGTCTGGAACAAATCCCCGCTAACATGATCGACCGGGTAGAAGTTCTTCGGGGTGGCGGCTCGGCATTGTTCGGAGCCAACGCTATCGCCGGGACAATCAACATCATCACCAAAGAACCCTTACACAACTATTTTCAAGTAGGACATACCCTCTCCGCTATCGACGGCGAGAGTTTCGACAACGTGACCTCTTTCAACGGGGCTATCGTCAACGAGCAACGGAATGCCGGAATCCACCTGTTCGGGATGGTGCGCGACCGCCAGCCTTATGACCATGACGGTGACGGGTTCTCCGAGTTAGGGGAGATCAACAGTACCACGCTGGGCTTCCGTACCTATTACAAGCCCACGCATTTCAGCAAGTTATCCATGGAATACCACCATATCAAAGAATTTCGCCGGGGAGGTGACAACCTTCACCGTCCCCCTCACGAGGCTGACGTGGCAGAGCAAGCAGACCACAACATACACGGCGGCGGGCTGAACTACACCCTTTCATCCAAGGATTATAAACACCGTTTTAACGCCTACGCCTCATTACAGAACATCGCACGGGAATCCTATTACGGTGCCGGTCGCGACACGAACGCCTACGGGCAGACTAAGGACTTTACCGTCGTGGGCGGAGCACAATATTCCTATGACTTCGACAAATTCCTGTTCATGCCCTCCATGTTGACCGCCGGGGTTGAATTCTCGCACAATAAACTGAATGACAAAATGCTCGGCTACAACCGGGAAATCAATCAGGAAGTAAACGTATATAGCGTCTACCTGCAAAATGAATGGAAAACGGCACGTTTCAGCTTCTTGCTGGGCGGGCGTCTGGATAAAAACAGTCATGTAGACGATCCCATATTCAGCCCCCGGTTGAATATCCGCTACAACCCTATCACCGATCTCAGTTTCCGGGCAAGTTACTCGGAAGGATTCCGGGCTCCACAGACCTACGACGAAGACCTGCACGTGGCAGCCGTGGGCGGAGAAGTAACTCTTATTCAAGTCGCAGAAGACCTGAAAACAGAAAAATCACGCAGTTACAGCGCGTCCGTTGATTACTACACCACGCTGGGAGCCGTGCAAATCAACCTGCTCGTAGAAGGCTTCTACACCCGCTTGAAAAATCCTTTCGTGTTGGAAGAGGTCGACACCGGTGATGAAGAAAATAAAATACTGGAACGCCGCAACGGTTCGGATGCCAAAGTAAAAGGAATCAACATAGAGGGAAGAATTGCCCCGCATAAATCCACTCAACTACAATTCGGCGCAACTTTCCAAAGCAGTAAATACGCCGCTCCCGTGGCATGGAGCAATGACCCCGATGTTGCCCCCTGCCGGAAGCTGCTCCGCTCCCCGGATCAATACGGGTATGTCACGCTGAACTTACTCCCGTTCAAGAACTTCTCCACTGCCCTGTCGGGAACCTACACGGGTCCCATGTACGTGGGACACTTCGCCGGTTACATCGAGAAAGACGTGCTGAAGAAAACCAAGTCCTTCTTCGACGGTACCGTAAAACTGGCTTATGACATCAAAATCGGTAGCGGCTACACGGTACAAATCAACGGTGGCGTGCAAAACGTGTTCAACAGCTACCAGAATGACTTCGACAAAGGTGAGTTCCGTGATTCCGGTTACATCTACGGTCCCGGTCTTCCGAGAACCTATTTTGCTGGAATCAAATTCGGTATATTCTAACAAGAAACATCAAAATTACCTTCCTTAAATATCCCGTGGAGTCCGTTCTGAACTCCGCGGGATTCTCATTTTATACCAAAAGGTATAATACCGTTTAGTAGAAAATATTTTATACCAAAAGGTATAAAATATTTTTACCAATAATTGGAAATATCTCGAATAAATCATACATTTGTTGAAAACAAAGAAGATATGGATTCACCTTTTCAATACGGGAAATTAGCCATGGGCGCAACCTTCGTGAATAGAGTTCACGAAAAACAAATACTCAAAAATAACTTGTACTCGGGTATTAACACGATGTTGATTTCTCCTCGTCGTTGGGGCAAATCATCACTCGTCAAAGAAGCCATGCATGAACTCATGGTAGAGCGCCACGATGTAAAAGTATGCTTTTTAGACGTATTCACGATAAGAAGCGAGGCGGAATTTTACCAGACTTTCGCACAAGCTGTAATTAAAGCCACCAGTAATAATTGGGAAACTTGGATTACCCATACGAAAGAATTCTTGAAAGCTCTTTCTCCAAAAATTACCATCGGGACAGATCCGATGACCGATTTTTCAATAGGTTTTGAAATTCATCAAATTAAAGAAAATGAACATGAACTTTTGAATTTACCGGAGAAAATTGCCGTTGCAAAAGGAATAAAAATTATTGTTTGCATAGACGAATTTCAAAATCTGGCAGGATTAAAAGACTATGAACATTTGGAAGGCAAAATGCGTAGCACATGGCAGCACCACCAGCATGTCAGCTATTGCCTTTACGGGAGTAAACGCCACATGATGATAGAGATATTTAACTCATCCTCAAAACCTTTTTACAGGTTCGGACAAATCATGTTTCTGGCAAAAATAGACAAGCAGGAATGGGTGTCATTTATCGTCAGCGCCTTCAAACACACGGGCAAAAACATCACGGAAGAACTTGCGGGAATTATCGTGGAGAAAGTAAGTTCTCACTCGTGGTATGTACAACAATTATCTCATTTTGTCTGGAGCATTACAAAAGAAACGGTAACACTTGAAATCATAGACAAAGCTTTCCAACAAATCGTAGATACCAATCTTCCCCTATACGTTGCAGAATGCGAAGCCTTATCTATTTCACAGCTCAATATCCTGATCGCTATCGCGAATAATGAACAAACGCTTACAGGGGCAAAGGTTATGACTAAATACAAACTGGGAACGCCACAGAACGTGACGAAAAATAAAGTGATACTGCAACAAAAAGATATTCTGGATAATACACCTCAAGGCTTTCTCTTTCTTGATCCTGTTTTCGAATATTGGTTCAAGAAGGAATACATTAAATAAAAAAGACTGACCGTCCGGTCAGTCTTCATTTCCCTTAGAGTTTTATTACTTGAATCAAATGTCTTTAATTAACTTCTCCGACTACATCTTCGCTGCTCACCAATTTGCGTTCGTTATTGCTCTGGTTCAGTCCGCTGTCAGCTTCTTCCTCATTACTGCCGGAAAGCGTGTAAGTTCCGCTATCTTCACGGGTAACAGTTTCGATTGAACCATTCTTGTATTCTGTCCAGAGTAATTTAACAGGCACGGATTGTTTTCCTTCCGGCACGATAGAAGTCAGGTCGAAAGATACCATACCGCGACTCCACACGTGATTTGCACGATCCCCGTCCTTAGGAGCTTCCCCGTAAGCGTTATGGCGTAAAGTCACGTATACCGTATCATTATGCGCCACCACATCATCTTCCACCAGATTGATAAAATGCTTGGTTGAAGAACCGGATTTCACGGGTATTCTGAACTCCACGTTCAGATACTTGCCACCGAACCATGCTTCGGACACGTTAATCGGATCGTTACCGATACTATCCTGTCGCACTTCCTCGTTTTCCTTGATGAAAGAAAGTTTCACCGGGTCCTTTGTCAACACGTCGGTAATACGATACAAACGAATATAATAATTCATTCTACCTTCCAACCCGGTTCCATCTCTCTCGCTTCCCAGAATCGAGTAGTTGGCGAATACCCGCAATCCTTCCTCGGCATCCGAAGAATTTATCCCGTATCCCTCGGTCACGATCAAACGACTGCCGTCATCCCGACGGATAGCATACTTGGAACGAGTACCGTTATCTATCTTCTCGAGGTTACCGTAACTGATCCACGAACTTCCACCACCCACGTAATAATACTCGTCATCGTCATCACACGCCGCGAATACGGCAATAAATAATGACAACATTAATACAATTTTCCATGTTCTCTTTTTCATAGCTGTTTTTTTAACGTTTATATATTAGATGTCAACAAAGCTCATCCGTTGCGTCAAACGCTTGAATTATTGTATTTTTTAATTTTCGTTTGTCTAAATTTATTATTTTCGAGGACAAACAAAAAGAACTATATTTGTGATGAATTTTTGAAACCATGAAATATATATTCATCATATACACGAGCATTTTGTTCATCTTTTTGCCCATCCACGGCTTCACGCAAGAAACCGGAACACCGGGAAAAGGAGAAGGCATACTCCAATTTCTGAAACGCTTCGAACGCACGAAGCCGGAACATTACACGCAATTCATGGAACTCAACAAGAGTAAGCTCGACAAAAATAACGGCCTGCGGTTAGGCGTGAAATACACTTTACCGCCGATGAACCGGGAAGGTAATGAACCTTTATTCGGGGAGAAACTGGCGAAATACACGATAGAGTCCGACGAACTCAAGGGTGCCTGCTTTTATCTGGTTTCCGGTCATGGCGGTCCCGATCCCGGGGCTATCGGGGTGTTACAGGGACACCAACTGCACGAGGACGAATACGCTTACGACATCATGCTCCGGTTGGCACGCACCCTAATGTCGAAAGGAGCCAAAGTCCACATCATCATCCAAGACACCGCGGACGGTATCCGGGATGATAAATTCCTTAACACCGGCGATAGGGAAACCTGCATGGGCGATCCCATTCCCTTGAATCAAGTACAACGCCTCAAACAACGTTGTGACAAAATCAACACGCTATTCCGCAAAGACAAGGAAGCCTATCGACGGGCTATCTTTATCCACCTTGACAGCCGGAGCGAGAGCAAACAGATTGACGTTTTCTTTTACCATTACGAGGGTAGCGCCAAGGGCAAACATCTCGCCAACACGCTACAAGACGTGTTTAACAAGAAATACGACAAACATCAACCTAACAGGGGATTCTCCGGAACGGTAAACACCCGTGACCTATACGTCATTAAACAAACGCTCCCCGTGGCCGTTTTCCTAGAATTGGGTAATATCCAAAACAGCCGTGACCAACAACGTTTCCTGCTAAACGACAACCGCCAAGCTTTAGCTAATTGGATTTGCGAAGGCTTGACACAGGACTTCCGCCACTATTCAAAATAAGGCGGTTTACCAAAAAGAAAGATAATCATCAAATTATTCCACGAGCCACTTCCCGATATTACGTTCATTAGCATCAAATTCCACCCCAATCTTTACCACTTCTCTGTTATCAACCGAATAAGGCAAAAGATACCCCTTATCATCAATTTGCTTTAAAGCTTGCTCGGCTGTACCATCGAGTTTAAACTCGAAGACATAAATGTATTTCGGTGTTTTCACCACGGCATCAGCCCTTCCCTTGGCACTACGTACCTCAGCTCCCGTAAATTGTCCCATTAACTTGAACACGAGATAAAATACAACTTGGTAATGACGTTCCGTCCGGGTATTCAATTCGTAAGGGAAGTCCGCGAAAAACGCTCGTAACCGCTTCATAAAGGCATCAACATCCCCCACACGAAGTTCCTGTACGAATTTTCCAATATAAAATCCTCGCTCATCTTCTGCCAAAGAGGTATAAAAAGGTACTAAAAAATCCATAAAACCATATCTTACCTCATCATTCGGAAAAGCAAGCAGATAATTCTGGAACTCCTTGTCGTATTCCTTAATCGTCAGATAACCACTTTGATAAATCAAAGGAATCGGGTTATCAACATTTACCCGGTACTCGGTGAAAGAAGAAGCAGGAGCTTCTACCCCGTCAAGTAATTCCCGAAGGTCGTAATCACTCTGTTTCAATAACTCTACAAGAAAAGTCGGGGTTCCCGTCTGAAACCAGTAACGACCAAATACTTTAGACGTGAATACGCTCAACACGCTAAACGGGTTAAA
This sequence comes from uncultured Butyricimonas sp., assembly GCF_959596855.1. NCBI lineage: Bacteria > Pseudomonadati > Bacteroidota > Bacteroidia > Bacteroidales > Odoribacteraceae > Butyricimonas > uncultured Butyricimonas sp. The sequence goes on along the minus strand of NZ_CAUFYA010000053.1, from coordinate 21,534 downwards.
TACCCCCGGGGCATTTTGATAAAAATGATAACCATCGTAAAGCGTCGTCATCTTGTTCACGACTTCGCCGACGTCCATAGCGTTAGTTGCCGCCAATTGTTCAATCTCCGGTTGAAAATTATCCTTTAATTCTTCCAAAGTTATCCCGCAGATAGTAGCGTAATCCGGCCACATACTAATGTCACTCAACTGGTTGAGATCACTAAATACACTAACTTGAGCAAATTTAGTAACCCCAGTCAAAAACACGAAACGCAAATAACGGTCGGCACTCTTGAGTACCCCGTAAAAAGCCTTCAAGGTATCGCGAAAGTCTTCGAGTAAGGCGTTATCCTTTCCCAATGCTTGCAGAAGCGGTTTATCATACTCGTCCACGAGCACCACAACCCCACGCCCGGTCTGCTCGCAGGCACGACGAATGACATCAAAAAAACGACCTGCCGGGGTACTTTCGCCGTCACCCCGTCCCCAACGATCTTCCCACATCTTCAAATACCTGTCGAGGATAGCGTACAATCCTTCGGGAGAATCATACTTCTCGGCGTTCAAATCAAGATGTAACACGGGATGCACGTTCCACTCTTTCTCCAACTGCCCGATAGTCAATCCCTCGAATAAATCCTTACGTCCCTCGAAATAAGACTCGAAAGTCGAGAGCAACAAACTCTTGCCAAAACGTCTTGGACGACTAAGAAAATAAGGTGCACTGGAGGAAACCAGCTTCCACACGAAAGCCGTTTTGTCAACGTATACATAGTTGCCAACACGTATTTTTTCAAATGTCTGTATGCCTATCGGAAGTTTCCTCGTTTCCATGATGCTCTCGTTTTTAATCTATAAGCAAAGATAATCTATAAAGCTTACAATATCAAATCTCCGTTTGATTATTCCCAAAGGGCTTTCTCTATTTTTCTTTCACCATTAATCCCAACGCCTTACCCCATTTGGTAGCGATAGATATCGAGCCGTCTTTCGGTAACATTTTTCTCAACCCGACAAGACATTTATCCAAGTAACGATACGATTCTTTAAACGTGTTGCTCCAACCCGCCTGCACCAGAATATCTTTTGTCACGTAGCAATTCTTGTTCTCGCATAACACTTTCATCACCTTCATTTCCAACGGACTGAATAATATCACTTCCCCGTCCACGACAAGTTCACGGTTCACAAGGTCAAGATACACCCCGTCGCTAATATCTATCGTTTTCTCGCTACGCTCACGAAATCCGATTTGTCTTAAAGCGGCTTCGATACGGGCTTTAAATTCAGCTTCATCCATATCCTTGCGGATATAATCATTTGCCCCGCTCTTAAATCCGGCTACCGCAGCGGATGAACTGCCAATACTACTGATAAACAAAATAGGAATGACAGAATCATCTTTCCGAATCACTCTAGCGACCTCCAAACCTGTCATTTTCGGCATCATCACGTCGAGCAACGCCAAGTCCGGTTTCTTCTGACGGTAAACCTCAAGCGCCTCCTCCCCGTCGGTAACGTGGTAAACCGTGTGCCCATTCTTTTTCAAGTAAGTTATGAAATCCTCGTAATACTCCGCCGAATCCTCAGCGTACAAAATTTTAGCCATTTTCCCGTTTGTAAAATATTAATCGTTTTCGTCTGTTACCAAAGGCACCATGACCGTGAACGTGGTTCCAACGCCCTCGGTACTGTCCACCCGAATCACTCCGCCATGAGCCTCTATTACCTGTTTCACGTAACTCAACCCGATTCCGAAACCGTGTACATCGGCAGAACGACCGCGAGCAACCCTGAAATAACGCTCGAAAATCTTCTCCCTCAGTTTCTCCGGAATACCAAATCCGTGGTCTTTTACCGATATAATCAGCATATTCCCCTCGTCCTTGCACGATATCTCGACTTTCGGCGAACTACCCGAATACTTGATAGCGTTCTCGATCAAGTTACTGATGGCGTTCGGAAAGTGAATCGGATCGGCTTCAATCACGTTCCTACTCAATTGATAATCCACTTTAATCGAAACATCTCTTTTCTCGAACACGGAATTGAACTGTCGAACAAGTTCATCAATTGAATCCTGCAAAGATAACTTTTCCCACGTAACCTTGAACCCTTGTTTCCATGCATTTAATAATTTAAACACGAAATTATTCAAATGTAGCACTCTATCAAACCCTCCATTCAATGCTTCCAATTGCCTTTCATTCAAATTATCAACCCCCTCCTGTTTTAGCGCAAGGAGCTTTTTCTTAATTATCGACAGCGGGAACTTCAATTCATGCACCATACTGCTCATAAATTCCTCTCGGACTTTTGCCACGTTTCGTTGGAAAGAAATTGTCTTCACTTGATAAATAGAGCATATAACCAAGAATATCATTATAAGAAATGAACTAACAAGAATACTTGTCATTTGGGCAAAGAAACTTCTATAAGGTATGCCAAAATAAGCAATTAAACCATGATGACTTTTCATTCCTAATTCTACCACGTTAGAAATAATATACTTGTTCACGTTAGAAGAACCATTCTCTGTTGTAGCGATAATATTACCACTTTTAGTATCAACAAGTTCAAGTATATAATTATCTGTAATTCCATTACGTTCAAAATACAATCGGCATATGCTATCCAACATAACAATATTCTCTGCTGACTGTTGATTTATAAAATCATAACAAACTTTCCTAAGTGCACCTAGATATCCATTCTCATTATCAAAAGACATGACCGTTGTATCTCCTCTCCAAACAAGACCTATTGTCCTTTTATCTAAATCGACACCTACTTGAGGATAATTTTGTCGAATGGTTTGATTACGTACCAAATGTTCTTCAAAACCTGTTTCGACTGCTTTAGCTAGAACATTATTGACCATATTTAAATACTCAACTTTTTTATACTGAATCGTACGAATCAACCAAAATCCTTGCAAAATCAATAAGCAGGCTATAGCAAATACCGAAACGCCCCACGCTATATGGATTCTTTTATTCATAAACATTAAATTTTATAAGACCATCAAAAACACTGAAATTCTTACCTTATTATATATGTTTCCCTCGCACTGCAATTTTAAGAATAAATTAAGAAAAATAGGAACAAATGAGGAACAATTTATCTCAAATTTTCCCTATATTTTTGTAACACATCAAAACGCTCAATATAATGAAAAAAATTATTATTAGTATATTGTTTGTCTCAGTAGTCCTCGGACTAACATTAATGAATGTTACTCTAAGGAATGATGCCACGAATATAGATATAAAATTAAAAAATATCGAGGCATTTGGAGAAAATGAGAGTGGGGATGAAAATCCATGTACCGTTATCGGAACAATTTGTATGTATTACGACAAAAGTGGAAATCCTATATTTTACCCCGGACTTACACTTGATCTAAATTAAAAGGATATGAAAAAGGCATTATTTATACTATTAACCGTTGCTCTCGCCTACAGTTGTTCTGATGAAGTTCGGACTGTGCCGAAAGAGCAGAATCCTTTGTTTAGCATGAGTCGTGCTGTCTCACTAGACAGATTGGATACAAAAATCAATCTACAAAAGTTGGGTATTATAAACCCGACAAAAGTAATCAAGAAAGATTCTATACTTATCGTGCTTGACCGGGAAGGGTTGAACAAGATTTCCATATACAAACAAGACGGAACATTGTTGGGAAATTACCTCCCGACAGGCTTAGGCGGTAACCAAGGTTTGTACATCTTAACGATGCATCTTGACGAGAAAGGAATCTTGTCAGCCTATGACTTCGGGAACAACCGAATGGTCGAGTTCGACATGAATCAACTGGGACAAGCCGGATTCGGTCCTACCTTTACCCCCGTGCCCACGGACAAGAAACACTTGTGCGCAGCCAAATGGGGTTCCACCATCGTGGCAACGGGTATGTTCGACCAGCGTTACGCTTTACTGGAAAACGGGCAAGAAAATTTCTTCCTTCCCTACCCGAATTACCGGAACGCCGACAATTCCCAGAAAAGCATCTTATTTGCAAGTAATATCATAAAGATAAAACCTGATGGAACGAAATTTGTCTGTGCGAATATGCAAAGCGGTATCATAGATTTATGCTCTCTCATACCTTGCAACACCATCACTCGCATCACCGAGCAAAATCTCTATTCTCCAAAAGCCACGGTCAAGAGTACCAGGAGAAAGCCCGTCGCGTATTCCACAGACAATCTCTTCGGGTTTGTTGATATTGAAGTATCTGATGAATACATATTTGCCCTCTATTCCGGGAGAAGTTACAATAAATACAAAGAGAAGATAGGCTATGGTGAACGGATTGTAGTGTTCGACTGGGAGGGCAATCACGTTCACACCTATTTACTAGGGAATCCGTTCACCTCTATTTCCTTTTGTAAAGAAGAAAACGCCATTTATGGCTTGACAAACCATCCGAATTCAGTGTTGATTAAATATGCATTGGATTAATTTCCGTGTGAGAGTTTTGTACCTTGGGATGTTCATCCTCCTCGGGGGATGCCATTCCAAGGATTACAAAGCCCGAAAAGTAATTGAAGAATGGTACGGGAAAACAATCACGTTTCCCACCTCCCCGGCGGCTAAAATCCTCGGGAGAGATACAACCGTCACGCTCACGGAACTATTGGATAAAGAATACAGCGTTCTTACTTTTTTTGATTCTACCGGGTGCACGGAATGTAACATGAAATTACATGACTGGCACTTACGCGTGAAAGATATAGTCGGACAACAAGATAAAGTGAATTTTATCTTTATCGTCCACGCCAAGAATTTCGAGGCCGTATCGGCATTTGCCATGAAGAACAAATTCAATCACTTGATATTTTACGACACGGACAATGCCCTGTGGAAGGCGAATCCGAACCTGCCGCACGACCCCGAATTTCAAACATTCCTACTCGACCGGGAACAAAAGGTCGTGTTAATCGGTAGCCCGGCGAGAAACAACTCGCTGTGGAAACTGTACAAACAACAAATTAGTGTAAAAAATTAAATGACACAATGGATTAACAACACCGTGAATTTCCTGTCCTTCATGGGCTTCCTTCTATTAATCGCCACGATGCTGGTGATCGATTCGGAAAGCATGAACGGGATTGTTGTTGCCAAACGTTTTTGGTTCTACACTTTCATGTGTATAACCGGAGTCATTTCTATCATTCTGGCTTTTTACAGGAAATCGACCACGAGAGTCGATGAAACCAAAACTATCATAATAGGGATTTTGACTGTAGTGATTATTGGCATATCCCGTAACTCCAATCAGGAAATGATGAACGCGGAAGTATTTCTGCTAATAGTCATTTCCTATTTTTTCTTCGATATCTATTTTTCTTACAATAAAAAATCGATCAAGACATTTCAATTCGTTCTGATCGCACTCGCTTTATTTGAAGTCATTTGGGGATACTGCCAATTGTACGCTTATATCCCGGAAATGCAAACAAAATTTCAATTATCCGGGTCCTTCAACACCCGATACGCTTATGCCGTATACTTGGCCACGATTACCCCGATTGCGCTTTACTGGACAATCACACTATATCAAAGATTAAGTGCCAAATTCTCGACACCGTCTTATACCGAGCAAGCAAAGCCGGAAATCATCGACGAGATCATGTTGTTCGTGCTATCAGCCCTCTCCTTGTTGGGCATACTATCTATCATGCCTTTTACAGGGGAAGCCATCGCGTGGCTCACCGCGGCGTGCGGATGCTGTGTTGTTCTGTATTTTAAATTCAACATGCACGCTTTCATCAAACGCTTACAGACACAAAAACAAAGAATAACCCTCTTGCTCAGCGTGCTGCTTATCAGCACCGGTATCGTGGGCGGCTACTACAAATTCCGGAAAGATCCAGTGGACGAAAACCTTCTGGCGTGGAAAATATCCATGAACGTGCTGACGGAAAACCCGTTATTCGGCATTGGTATCGGGAACTTCCAAAAAGCATACGGGGATGCCCAGTCTTACTATTTCGAACACGGCAACCGGACAGAAAGAGAACTGGCATTGGCCAACACGCCGTGTTACCCGGTCAGTGACATTGTCCGTATCACGGCGGAAACCGGATTGCTGGGATTATTACTTATCCTCGGGTTTGTCGCCACGATTCTTATAAAAAGTATCCGAAGTTTAAAACGATACCCGGAGAAGTTAGCTACCCTAGGTGCATTAATTTCGCTCTCTATGGCAGGGCTGATGTCCTCCCCTATCAGATCATTACCGTTAGCTATCATCCTGATGCTCTTGCTCGCCTTGTGCGCCCCCCGGGAAGCCCGTCAAGAAAAAGCCGGACTGAGTTTCAAAGTAATTTATCTCGCGTTGGCAGGCTTAGTGTTTTTCACCGCCTTCCCCGAAATGAGAAAATACAACTCCTATCGCGCATGGGCAGAAGGAAAACTATATTACAACATGAAGATATACGCGACGGCGGTTAATATATACGCCCCGTTGGCAAAGAATCTAAGACATCCCGGATTTCTTATCGAATACGGGCAAGCACTCTCCCAAACAGACCGATACGAAGACAGCATCGCTGTTCTCCGAGAAGTATTACAATCTGTATCCGCCCCGGTAATATACAATATCATCGGGAAAAACTATCAAGCCATGGGAGAGTACAAGCTCGCCGAACAGAACTTCCGGAAGGCCCATTACATGACACCCAGCCTCGTGTATCCCAATTATTTGCTGGCAAATCTTTACCACGAAATGGGATTACATGACAAGACCTTGCAATGCGCCCGACAAGTAATCACTCAAAAACCAAAAAAGGAATCAAAAGAAACACAAGAAATGAAAGCACAAATGGAATCGCTCATCAAGAGTATCCATTAAAAGAGCCATCCTCGGACCGTTCTGGTCCATTTCACACCATAGTACATCTAAATCCATCACTTTGGGGAGACATTCTAAGTCTCCCTTTCTTTTTTGTACCCATAAATCCGTATATTCGCGACATTCTAAATCAATGACACAAACCATGAAATATATATTATCGTTCCTTTTCACCACGATTCTCGGCATCACGCTCCTCTCCGCGCAGAATTACCCGAAGCGCGAATTTCGCGGGGCATGGATACAAACCGTGTTCCAGAGTGAATACGCCAAAATGTCGCCGGATGAGATGAAAGTTGACTTTATCCGCAAGCTGAATTACCTGCAAGAATGCGGAATCAACGCCATTGTCTTTCAAGTACGACCGGAAGCCGACGCGTGGTATCACTCCGAGATTGAACCGTGGAGCCGTTTCTGCACCGGCAAACAAGGTGTAGCGCCGGAGCCGTTCTTCGACCCGATGGCATTTCTCATCAAAGAGTGCCATCGACGGAACATGGAATTTCACGCTTGGCTGAATCCCTTCCGGGCATGCACGTCGGGCACTGCCGCGTTAGCGGACACGCACGTTTATCACGAGCATCCCGAATGGTTCGTCACTTACAACAAGCAATTACTTTTCGATCCCGGTATCCCCGCCTGTCGGAAATACATCTGCCGGGTGGTGGAAGATATCGTGAGCCGCTATGACGTGGACGCCATTCACATGGACGACTATTTCTACCCCTACCCCGTGAACGGAATGCCTTTTCCCGACGATAACAGCTTTCGCGTTTACGGGTTGAAGAAAGGATACTCCGAGGACGAACGGGACGACTGGCGACGGGAAAACGTGAATCAATTAATCCGGGAATTGAAACGCACAATCGTGAAAACAAAGTCGTGGGTACGCTTCGGCATCAGTCCTTTCGGGATATATCGCAACAAACAAAACACGCCGGACGGTAGCGGAAGCAATACCAACGGGTTGCAGAATTATGACAACCTGTACGCGGACGTGACGCTATGGGTCAAGAAAAAATGGATTGACTACAATATCCCCCAAGTGTACTGGGAAATCGGACACCCGGCAGCAGACTACATCACCCTTGCCAAATGGTGGGACAAAAACGCCCACGATATCCACCTTTACTTGGGACAAGACGTGGCACGCACCATGAAAGCCGGCGACCTGACCACCAAAATGGAAACCGCCCGTTCCCTGCGCCACGTGAAAGGCAATTGCTTCTGGCCTGCCAACGAGATATTATGGAATAACGAGGGCGTCGCCGACAGCCTCCGTGAACATTACCACAGCTACCCGGCATTGATTCCCGCCTACACGCACATGTACAACGGACGACCAAAGAAAATCGCCAAACCCCGTGCCAAACGCACGGACAAAGGCTACACCGTGAAATGGTTCTCCGTCGGCGACCGTGAAGATCCCCGCAATCCCCAGTATTTCGTGATCTACCGCTTCGCCCCGAAAGAAAGCATCAACCTCAACGATCCCTCCAAAATAGCCGCCATCACGCACTACACGGAATGCTACCTACCGCTTCCCCGAACAAAATACCGTTACGTGATCACCGCCGTCGACCGCTTCCACAACGAGTCAAAAGGGAAAAAGATAAAACTTAAATAATTTTCACATGAAAAACATTATAGATAAGTAGCTGTAAGATATTCCTTCTTTAGCAATTCATAGGTATATGATGGACTTTGGATATATAACTCATTCTCCTTATCTTGTACTAAATCATAGACTTTAGAATTATATATCACATCTAAAGCAGAAATAGCATCCAAATTAAAATCCGCCATCAAATATTGTGTCATTTTATCAACAATATGTGCAATCAAATAATCCGTCTGTTGTTGTATCATCATATCCGTTTTAAAAATTCAATAGCACGTTTCGTTCCAAAAAAGAATTGATTATTCAATTTCCTGTATTCCAACTCTTTTGCCAATTCTTCCAAAGTAAATGAACCTTCTTCGTAACGATTTAGCAAATAAGCTACTCCATCATCTGCTATTGGACCAATAACAATATCATATTCATGCTTGAATGAAAGAGTATTTCTATTGCGGTTTCGATATATAAATTCTGCCCATTCTTTAATCGGCTTTTCAAAAACCAACACATTCAACAAATGATTGGTAAGAACAGCTTCGTCAAAATCATAGACCTGTACGATGGGATTTCCGCCAAAAATTCGGGCTTTCTTTTTTGCTAATTCTTCTGCCTGTGTCTGAAGATTTGTCAAATAAAACCCCTTGCCAAAGTCCTTGTACGGATTAGATTTCTCTATATCAATCTTATCAAAATCTACATTGGTCCCATGATAAAGTATCATTGCAATTGCCCTCCATTTTTGCGACATAAAACAATCAGATCATCCACCGCATCATCTATAGACTGAAGATGCTCCGTTTCGTAGAACTCATCCAAAAAATGAATTCCTTTGAAATGATACAAATACAAAAACGCACTTTTAACCGAAAGCTGAAAGCGTTTGGCAAAAGCACGAATGCAAGCATTCATATAAGGTATTTTATATTTATCATTCATCGTGGATAGATATTAAATAATTTGATACACACAAAAATACAAAAAGTACAGTTCAACCGGACATTTGAACCGTACTTTTTTTTCTGATTCAACAACAAATATCCTCCAAAAACGGAGCATATTGAAAAATTCGCAAGCATGCACAATTTCGAGAAGCTGCTAATATTTAAATTGTTCACATGCTTGCGATATCAATATTTCTATTTTTTCAACGCCTCTTCCACCACTGCCGACAACTCTTCTTTACTCTCCATGTGTGCCCGCACCACGATTTTCCCTTCCTTGTCCACAATCACGAACATCGGGACAGCGCGCACGTAGAACAAACCTCCCACGCAATAAGTGTCTTTCACCCATTCGTCAATCACCTGCGGCCATGGTAATTGCTCCTCGTCCAATGCTTTCTCCCACGAGGCTCTATTCTTGTCGATGCTCACCCCGACAATCTCCACGCCCTTGTCCTTGTACTCCTTGTAAAACTCCCGCACCCAAGGAAAAGAAGCGCGGCACGGCTTACACCAGCTTGCCCAAAAATCAAGCACCACCACTTTACCCCGGAAATCAGACAAACTCAACAAAGAACCGTCCCGCCGTGCTAACGTGAACTCGGGTGCCGGACGTCCCGGTTCAATCCGTTGCCTCAACTCGATACAATCTCGCACTTCTTTCACCAGCTCACTCTCCCGCACCTTCTCGTCAAACAAGCCGAAAACTTGTTCCAACTGCTCCAATGACATTTCGTTCATCATGAAATTCAAGTTATAAGCAGCTGTTTCCACGGACGGGTTAGCCGCCATAATCTTCAACTGCTCTTCCTTTACCCGTGCCATATACGCGTCAAACTCCTTTCTATACACCCAATAAAACGTTGTATCCTCTAACGTTTCTGGAGCATCGAATACCATTTTTGCCAACTCCGCGTATTTCTTGAACTCCGGCATTGTCTCCACCACGTACCATTGTTTATTAATCTCCTCATTTACATCATTATTTTTAGAACCGGTAACCGTCATTCCCTTGATAACCAATTCCTCTTCCTCGTTTATTCCCACGTTTCTCCAATCCCCCCGCATCTCAATCTTACTGTTCTCCAAGGCCACTCTCATCTGAACCGCCTCCTTCCCCTCCGGAGCCACCGTCACCAAGGCAAATCCCACGCACGGCACCTCTCCCTCAAACACGAACTTTCCCCCCTTCATCTTCACCGTGTCACAAATCACCAACCCTCCTTTAGCATGCATCGTCAAAATTGCGTTACCGTTTCCCGCACCTTTAAACACACCTTTCAACACGTACCCCGCTTGGCTGTTGCAAGCGAATAGCACAGTCATTACCAGTAATATCAAACATTTTTTCATCTCTATTCTTTTTAAAATTAATTACTTCCCAATTTCCTTATCCATTAATAATCCATTTACCAACTCCTCCAATTCATACTCCAGATAACCGCATTTGACTATTTTTCCCTCCCGGTCAATCAACACCAAGTGCGGAATACCCGTCACGTCATACAAGTCACTTGCCGTATGCTTCCCACCCGGGAGTTTCTCATCCCGCACGTGCAACCACGGTAATTTTTCTGCATCCAGTGCTTTTTCCCATGCTTTCACGTCCTTATCCACGCTGACACCGAGAATTTCCACCCCTTTGTCATGATACTTCTCGTAAAACTCCTTCAACCAAGGAAAAAGCTCACGACACGGACCGCACCAGCTCGCCCAAAAGTCCACCAACACCACCTTACCGCGTAAATCGGCAAGCGACAGCACCTGCCCGTCACGCTGTGCCAACGAGAACACGGGAGCCATCCGTCCCGGAGACAAACGCTGGCGGGTTTCCAATTCCTCGCGTATTTCGGTCAACATCTCGCTGTTCCGCACCGCCTCGTCAAACAGCCCGAAAACCCGTTCAAACTCTTCCAGTTCCATGCCGCCTATCATGGGTGTCAAATACAACGCTGCCGCTTCCGACGACGGATGTGCCGCCATGATTTCCAGTTGCCTTGTAAACATCAACTCTCGAAAACGATCCTCCAGCACCTGCAACGTATCCGCCTTCCGCATCACCTCGTCCGTCAACTCCGCATTTTCATCCAACGAAGCAAACCACTTTTCCAAACGTTCATAATCCTTGAACTCCGGTAATTTCCGGGTCGAGAAATACACTTCATCCAGAAGATTGCACACCTCCGTGTTCTTACCGCCCGTGACCTTTATATCCCGGATAGAGAAACTCCCCCCGACATTCCGTTCCAAATTTGCCCAGTCGCCTTGCAACTCGATCGGGCTATTTTCCAACACGATAAGCATATCCAACACCTCTTTTCCTTCGGGTGCCACCCGCAAAGAACATGCTGCCACGAAAGGCGTCTTACCCGCGAAACGGAACTTTCCCCCGTTCATCTCGGCTGTGTCCGCTATCACTGATGCACCCGCATGGTCGGTCACGGAGATCACCGCGTACCCGTTCCCCGCATTTTTCAAATTTCCCTTTAGCACATACCCGTCCTTGGGTGTGCCGCAAGCCAGAAACAGGCTTGCAAGCACAACAAACATACTTGTTTTCATCCGATAAAATCAATTATTATTATTTCCAACCTTCATTCTGTTCCCAACCCATAGTCGCCGCTTCAAACGTGTAGAAAGGCAATGCCCAACGCGGGTCATCCGGGGCTATTTCCAATTGCACGCGAGTACTCAAATCAGTCGGGTCTGTCAAAATCTCGCGGCGAACATAGATACCGGCATTTTCCGCCCCGTTCAGACGTTTAACATCATAGAACCGCCAGAAAGCTCCCATCTCGCGCAAACGCTCATCCAACACCTCCTGCACGCTACCGGTAACCCCTGCCTCGGCAGACGCATCGTCCATAAAGCGGGTGCGACGCAACGTCTTCAACGTCTCTGCCGCGGTTCCCTCGTGTCCGCCCCGGGCCTCACACTCCGCCTTAATCAAGTACATCTCCGCCGTCGTCATGCCGATAAGCGAATTACCCGCGAAACGCGAATAACTGTCTAGATTCCAAGGTTTCAAATATTGCCAGTTTTCATAACTGATATATTGCTCGAAAGTATTCGTATCCATTTCAACCAAATTCTCACCGGTCATCAAAAGAGGCGTACAAGAGCTATAGAAATGAATCCAGCGGGCATCATTCTCCCGGTCCCAAAGCTCATAAAAAGACTCGGAAATCGGGCAAGTGCCACCCAATCCTTCCCAAGACACGTTGGGCAAATACAACTCCTCGTACTTCGCCACCGCCTCCGTATCCATGTCATCCAGTTCAAACATCGAACTCACGACTATTTCATCCATCGGCTCACCCTCTTCATCCAACACGCTAATCCAATTCCACTCTTCCAACTCGTATTCAGGTTCATTCTTAAAATCCACCAGAGTATTATGAGCTTTCAACGCCTCCGTCGCGTTCGACAATGCCAGCTCGTAATCTCCCCTGTACAGGGCTACCCGCGCCCGGAATGCCTGCACGGTCGGCACCGTCGGGCGGAAATTATGCGCCTTGTCAAACGTCGTGCGCCCCGCTTTAGTCAACGCCTTTTCTGCCAGCCTCAAATCCTCGTAGATACGTTCCAGCGTGTAGCCCACCGTTTTCCGTCCGGGAACTTCTCCCGCCGTGGCATTATCCCGATAACCGATACCCGGTTTATCGTCTCCCCACAAACAATACTGCGTCAACAGCATAAAGTGGTAATACGCCCTCCCGAAACGAGCTTCGCCTTCCACTTGATCATGGATAGCTTCCGTCGTCTGAATCACCTTATCCAGATACTCCAGCACCGTGTTAAAACGATAAATTCGTTCCCAAACCGGAGTCCAAGTCCACATCATCCACATCGATGTCATCAACGTCTCTCCCTGCCAGCAATATGACTCGTACGTGGTCGGTTCACTTGCCCGCAACCCGTGCACGTAAAACTCCGGTGTCAACTCCACCGCGTCCGTCAACGGAAGAGCTTCCGTCAAGTAAGCACCCGAGGAACTACCTTCCCCCGTTTCAGCATCAACCCGTTCAAACAAATAAAGATCGATACTTCCGGTCAGCCCATAGAGCTGGTCCATGTGGTATATGTAAGCGCTGCCCGACTTGTCCGTGGTCTCATCCAGAAAATCACTGCACGAAGCCATTACCAAGGCTCCCAAGAAAGCAATGATTATATATATTTTTCTCATATTCCTTACTGTTTTTATCCATTCATACTCATTTTACCAACTCTTGAAACCAAGTTTCACCCCAAACGTGAAAACAGGCATCGACTTTAGACTCCCAAGCGGGTAATCAGGATCCATTTTCCCGTTTGCGCTCCAAATCAATCCCAAGTTGCTCGCCTGTGCGTAAACATGGATACGGCTGAACACCCCCTGTTTCGACAACAGGCTTTGCGGCAAGTCATACCCCAGAAACACCTCGTTCAAACGGATATAATCTCCTTTTATAAAATTGTTTCTGAAATACGTGCTAACCTGTATCATGGACGAATATCCATTACCACTCAAGAAATTAGGTTTATTATCATCGTTATAGAGCGGCAATTCAGAATAAGACACCTGATTGGCATATCCCTTGTCATATACCTCAAAAGCCTTGTCCAGACGTTTAGAATAAGCAGCAAGATTTCTACTATTGGGCGAGAAACTGTCATTATAACTCGTCATAACATAATAACCGAACTGCCCCGTGAGCATGAAAGAGAGTGTCACCCCTTTCCATGTGAACATATTGCTGAAACTCAGCGTGCTTTTCGGTTCCATCGTTCCCAAATAGTAAGCCCAGTTATTATCACCAAGCGTTTGCCCTTCCCGGGGAGTCACAAAATCCATCATGCGAGAAGATTCTTCATCCAAAATGGGTTCCCGTGAACCGTCTTTCCCGCCCAGCAACACGTAGCCTTCCGGCGAATACCCCACCGGTTTCAGAACAGTGAAAGAACCGATCGGACGCCCCACGACATAAGAGTTACCAACCGCCAGATAAGGACCCGTGTAACCGAATTTCTTCAATTCGTTATGGTTGTACGAATAATTCAGTATCCCGCTCCAGCTCAAATCTCCCGTGATAGGCAAGTCCGAACCGATTGAAAACTCCACGCCCCGGTTCACAATTTCCGCGTTATTCAACAACATAGACTCCACACCCTGCGAAATCACCGGTACTGTCGTGTTCGCCAACACGTCATAAGAATATTTGTTATAAAACTCCGCGCTACCGCTCAGTTTATGCCCGAAAAACGCCATATCCACACCGATATTCAGCGTCCGCGACTTCTCCCACGTCAGTGTATTGTTGCCGCGTTCCGCTATCGTGTTAAAAGATTCTCCCCCGGAATAAATAAGGCTACCCGGGTGCACTGCCACCGTCGTCACGCTGGATGTCCCCGACTTGCCTGCCGCCACACCCGCGATACCGTACGATGCGCGCAACTTCAACTGGTCTATCCAAGAAGCCCGTTCCATGAACCGCTCGTTTGAAATCAACCAACTGGCACCGAACGACCAGAACGGGGAAAACTTATCACGCACGTCTTCCGCTTGAAAATTGGAAGCATCCGTGCGGAAACTGGCTGTCACCGAATAACGGTTGTCATAGGTATAAGCCGCGTTTGCGTACACCGAGAAAAAACGGTCTTCCAATGTCGATAGGCTCCCCAACTTCTCGAAGGGCATATACGAAGACACCCCGAAAATATTGTTTCTCTTCGTCACGTAATCCAGCTCCGTCAACACGGAATTGGTATATTTATTATACCCGTAACGTGTCACTTTCGGGTCTGCCTCCGTCGTGGCGGAAATAACCTCCGTACCCGCCAGCACGTTAAACGCGTGTTTATCTTTCGTCAGACTGTAATCAGCCTGCCCGCGCAAATTATAAGCCTCATACGTGTGCCCCTCGTTCGAGAACACTCCCCCGGTCGGGAAATAAGAAACATACCGCCCCGTTTCGCCCAACGCGGAATAGGTATTATACAAATCCCTCACGAAAAACGATTCCGACTCGTAAGACACGTGCTTGTCGTATTTCCGTCGCTCGTACTGTCCCTTGGCACTCACGTTCAGTCCCCAGTCCGTCCGGTACTCGAAACCACCTTGTACCCTGTAATTCATCGTCTTCGAATAGTTATCCGTGTATTCCCTATCGGCAACAGGATTATACGTCCAGTCCACCGGAGTCTTGCCGGCATAATATTCCTCCGACATCAACAGAGGCTCGTACACAGTCCGCGAGGTCGATATATGCGTGAAATTCCCTTCGTCATCCTTCAAACGAGTCCACGGGCTAAGCCATTCCCGCACGCTTTCAACACTCGTACCGTTATTCTCCTCACGGCTAAACATCGTGTTCACCGCGAACTCGAACGTCAGGTTCCTCGTCAAGCGGGCGTTACTCGCCAGATTCAGCAACACGCGCCGTTTGCCATTCTCTTGCAGGTAACTATCCTCGTCATCATAAGAAGCCGAAAAAGCGTAATCCAACTTATCGGCGGCACCCCGCAACGACACGTTATACTGCTGACGCACCATACGCCGGAAAATATACTCGTTCAAATCATCTTTCCACATCCCGCTGTTTCCTCGCTCGATAAGCTCCTGTTTTTTAGCATCGTACTCCCCCGCGGTAAGATTCTTCCTATTATCCCGCTCGTACAGCATACTGTATGGAGCCGACATATACCGCCTCCGTGCGGAAGCTCGCGTGTAAGGGTCGTTACCTGCAAAATTAATCGGTTTGTACTTGTGCATCAATTCCTCGAAACGAAACTGATTCTCCGCCGACGCCATGTTAAACAAATAATCCAAATCCGCCCGGGAACTCACCGACCAATATGCATCCGCCGAAATTTCCAACTTGCTCTTTGCCTTGCCTTTCTTCGTGGTAATCACGATTACCCCGTTCGCCGCACGCGCCCCGTAAATGGAAGTCGCTGCCGCATCCTTCAACACCGTCACAGACTCCACGTCGTTCGGGTTAATCGACGCAAACGGATCACTTTCAAGCATATAACCGCTGATGGGAAACCCGTCCACCACGATCAGCGGATCGTTATCCGCCTTAAAATTTCCATCACCCATACTGACTTGCGATATAGTACCTTGTCCCCGGATAGCGAATCGTACCTGTCCGTCCACCGGTGCGCTCACCACCGTCAATCCCGGTACCAACCCGACCAACGCTTGCGCGAGATTGGACGTCGGTTTCCGCCCCAATGTCTCCGCATCCACGATCGAGTAAGCACCCGTGGCACGCTCCTTGGAAATCGTCTGGTAACCGGTAACCACCACGTCGTCCAAGTTCTCGCTATCCTCCTCCATCGTCACCCGGATAAATTCCTTTTTCTCCACCGCGATCTCCTGCTTCTTCATGCCCACGAACGAGAAAACAAGCACATGCGCCCCTTTTTCCGGCAAACGAATCTGGAAACCACCCGTCGAATCCGCCACGACTCCCGAAGCCGTTCCCTTCAACACGATAGTCGTTCCCGGCAGCGGGATTCCCTGCTTGTCGACCACCACTCCCCTGACAATCCTTTCCTCCACTTCTTTCTGCTGCTGGACAGCCTCCTTCCAAATCACGATTGTCTTCTCCTCGATCGAAAACTTCAACCCCGTGCCTTTCAAGCAAGTTGCCAAAATCTCCTCCACCGTGGCATCTTTAAACACGACATTCCGATTTTCAATACCCCTCAAATCGGCATCACTGTACACGAAACTGAACTCCGTCCGCGATTTAATCTCGTTGATGATCTGTTTCATCGAGGCACTCTCCAACTCCATGCTCATTCGTACCTCCTGAGAATAGGCTCCGGCATGCACTTGCAGCGCAAACAAAACCGATAAAATAAACGTCGCTTTCATCATTAAAATCAACTTCATTAATTTTCTATGCCTATCCATATAGGCATAACATTTTTTTTCCATAACTTTGTATTTAAGATTCAACAATATTTCAACACCTGTTTGCAGCAGGATTGAAAAATTTGACAAGGGGCAGTGTTTGCAGCACCGCTCCTTTGTTTTTATTTCACTACAATTTTATTCTTATTAATCTCAAATTTCACCTTTCCCGTCCGTTCGATAAACTTCAACACGTGGGCGATATCCTCGTGTTTCTTGATATTCACCGAATAGGGAATCCGCTTCAACTCCTCGTTGGCGTAAGTCACGTCGAACGAGTACCAGCGTCCCAATTCATCCAAAATGACAGATAACGGCTGATTATCAAACACCAATCGCCCGTCCTTCCAACCGACATACAACTCTACATCCACTTCCGCCACCGTCAACCGATCGCTCTCCCGATTGAAATCAGCCTGTTGCCCGGGTATCAACTTCACACGCTGTCCTTCTGCCGACACGTCCACCCGTCCCTGCACCAACGTGGTCAACACGTTTTCCTCTCCCTCGTATGCCCGCACTCCGAAGGAAGTACCCAACACCAATACCTCCACGCCCCTCGCCTCCACCGTGAAAGGCTTCTGTTCATCACGCACCACGTCGAAGTAAGCCTCCCCCCGCAAATACACTTTCCGCCTCTCGCCCGAGAACTTCACGGGATACCTCAACTCTGACTCGGCATTCAGGTACACCGTTGTCCCGTCCGCCAGCACGAGCGTGTATTCCCCGCCCCGCGGTATCCGCAACAAGTGATATTCCTCCGTTCCGCCCGGTTGTCCCCCTTCCGCGTCTTCATATCGCAATGTATCGCCTGCATTACTTACCCCGTTCCCCACCATCCGGTTTGCCCCGTCTGTCAACAAAACCTTGTCACCACCCGGCAAAATAAGTTCAGCCTTTGCCTTCCCCGGAGTTATTTCCGCCACAACAGCCACCTGTGCCTTCTCGCCCTCACGATTCAGGAAGAAATAAACAATTCCCCCGATAACCAACGGTAAAGCAAACATCGCCGCATACCGAATCCACGACAATCTCCGCACACGCCGTTCCCCGCGTGTCGTCCGGTTCAAAATCCTCTCCCACGCCCAATTTTCCGCCTCCGGCGATTTCACGAACCGACGGAATCCTTCTTCCAGATTCCGCGTGGACACCAATCGTTGAAACATCTCTTCGTGCTCTTCGTTTGCTTCCCGCCAAGCCCTCAACTCCCGTTCACCCGCGTCATCCAACTCACCCTTCACGTGGTTCAAAATCAATCGTTTTATCCTATCGTCATCCCGTATTTGCATACTTTTGTTCTTTGGTTTTATACTAAAGCACGCGAAGTAGCGTTTGGTGTAATACCAAAACACACTTTTTTTCATACTTTTTTATTTTACGCTAAAAATCAAGCTATTATATAGCTACAATTTCTGAAAAAATTTAGGGGTAATCCTCCAAAAGATATTTATCTTTCTACTACATACAAAGTATTTCAATTGAATAAATTTGTATTCAATTACTAAATAATTCCTATTCATTTCCTATTATAATAGGAGTTGAATGGGAGATGCTATAAAGCAAGTACAAATCAATATAATATAAAATATTACTTATTTTATAAAATTAAGAATTAACGCGACTCGTTCTTAAGAAATCCACAACAAGATAGACAACACATTTTTCAAACGCTCTTTCATGTAATGATTGGCGTTATTCTTGTGCTTTTTCACGGTATTAACCGAAATATTCAATTTCCGGGCAATCTCCTCGTGGCTACACCCGTCCAGACTCATTTGATACACCTCTTTGCAGGCGGGGGACAATTCGTCGAACACGGAAAGCAAAGCCTGAAATATCTCGGATTCCAGAATCTGATCGAGAAAAGACTCCGAATCATCCCCTTCCCGAATCATCCTTTCGGCATACTTATTTTCCACCTGCCGATGCCGGAGCAAATTCAAGCAATCGTGCCGCACGGCTTTATAGAGATAAGCCTTCACGGCATTTTCCACCCGAAATTCCATCCTTTTCTCCCACAACGCCACAAAAGCATCCTGCACGACATCCTCGATCACATCCTCGTCAGTCACGTACTTCGCCGCGAAATAACGCAAAGCAACCACATACCTGTCGTACAGCACACGGAACGCTTTCTCCCCTCCGCGAGCAAATTCCTGTATTATATCTACTTCTCTCGTGTCCAAATTAACGCCATTTTCTTCTACAAAAATACAATAAAAAATGGAATAACTTATTTACCCCGTGATTTACAGAACACGTCCGATACTTTTATAAAATTCCTCTTTCGCTTCAATCTCCAAGAACGGAGAATGCCCACAACGTTCCAACACGTGTAGATCATAATTGACTTTAGCCTCGCGCAAAGGTTCGATTATTCCATTTAAGGGGTGCGGGTCCAAGCTGCCATGAATAACGTGTACTTCGGATCGTAGCCGCGGAAGAATCTTCATGAAATATCCCTCCCGCCGGAGTGTTGCCGCCTCCGTCCAAACCCGTGCATACATCTGTCCGTCCGGTTCGTATTCATTCGTGAAATCCGATACATGATAGTTATCACATTGGGCAACGAGCTTACCCAATTCTTCCATATCTTTATCCGTGGCGTTTCCCGATAATTCCGGCAGGCATCTTTCAAAACGTTCCCGCTCTCCCGGCGAAAGTCTTTTCAAACGATTATCCATGATTTGAGGTACATATTTTTCCTCGAAAGGGGGACACCCGACCAGCACAAGTTGTTTTACCCGTTCCGGGTATCGCACGGTAAACAAGATAATCAGCCATGCCCCCCATGAATGACCGACAAAAGTCACCGCCCCATCGATTTCACGGCAAACCTGCTCGTGAAGTTCCTGTATCAATTCCTCGATCGAATAGCGGGTCTGGAATGGTTCCAACACTCCGTTTTGTAAAGATAGTTCTTCAGCCATAGGCTTTAAAGAACCTTTAGCACCCGGTCCGCCATGAACCAAAACAACGGAGTACGGGGCACTCCCGTATCTACGCGTTATATTCATCCCTTTTCTTTTTAGGCAGCTTTTTGACCACTTCTTCCACCGAGTGATTTATCAATTCTTTGATTAGTTTATCGGGCACATCACTTTCCAGATATACCGTTATCCAATATTTTTTATCCGAATAAAAACCAAAGAAAATCCCCTCGTAACGCTCCATCAACTCCACCGATTTAGCCGGATCACATTTCAAGTTCGCCCAGAATCGTCCGTCCTTAGTGCGCAACGGGGCAAAAGTAAACATCTTATCCATGATTTTATACACCAAGGTGTACTCGTCAAACGGCATACATTCCGTCGCCCCTTTAACAGACAGGCAATAATCTCTGTATTCTTCAATATTCATAAACACCTATCATACTTGTAATGAATCCAAACCAAACGTTTCCCTACCTCACGTATCCATTCTTGTAAAAATCACAGGCCTCCTCTATTCTAGCGGGTTCGTCGGCTTTCAGCAGCAACAGCAATTCACGGGTAAATTCGATGTACCCGCAGCCATTAGCGGTCACGATATTCCGGTCGCCGACGGCTTGTGCCTCGACGTAACCCGCTTCATTCGTGTACCGTTCTCCGGCATATTGTTTCAGGTAGGGAAGCGTGTTGCTCGTGTGCTTCACGTCATTCAAGAAACCGTGGATACCCATGAAGACGGAAGCGTTGCAAATCGCACCCACGATTTTTCCTCGTTCCAAAGCTCTCCGGACGATAGGTACTACTTGTTCCGCCTCGGGCGAAAACCAACTCGTTCCGCCAACCAGAACCAAAGCCGCGTAATCATCGGGCATGGTTTCGAAACTATAATCAGGCAGCGTGCGGAATCCCCCTATCGAGGGCACGAGTTCCAAAGTCGGGGCGACGGTCCTTACCGTGTATTTCACTTCACTGCCCGGCATCACTCCGGTACTCAATGCGGTTGCGAGGAATGCCCCTTCCCAATCGGCATATCCATCCAGAATAATAAATAAAACTTCTTGCTTCATATTAATTATCATTTTATCCAATAACAAAAGTAACTATTTTTTCAAACAAGGGATGGAAACAATAAACCTTTCTCTTTGTTTTTTGTCTTAGAATCAGATAGATTAAAAGAACGAGCATGGAATTATATATATGGATTCCACGCGATTATAAACAATTAAAGAATAAAACATGAAAACTTTAACCCTAATCATTTCGTCATTATTCCTTTTAATGACAGTAAGCTTGAATGC
>NZ_CAUFYA010000052.1:0-35184 GCF_959596855.1 uncultured Butyricimonas sp. | reverse complement strand
TATCGGGGTTGAATTCGTGCGGCGTTTTGCCAATAAGGATTTCAACAAGGTGATGACGATTGAAGCGAGTGGTATTGCCCCGGCTATCATGGTGGGGTATCTTTTGGAGTTACCGGTAGTCTTCGCGAAGAAGAAGCAACCCAAAACGATGGAAAATATGATTTCCACGACGATTCGGTCTTTCACGAAAGACCGAGAATATAATGTTTGTATCAGTCGGGATTTTTTGAAAGAAGGAGATAGGGTTCTTTTTATTGATGATTTTCTGGCGAACGGGAATGCCGCGAACGGTATCATTGACTTGATCGAACAAGCGGGTGCTCAACTCGCGGGCATGGGATTTATTATAGAAAAGGCATTCCAACACGGGGGTGACTCGTTGCGGGAGAGAGGCGTGCATATCGAATCGTTGGCTATTATAGACAGTCTGGATAATTGTCAAATTAAAATCAGGTAACCGTATAAATTATGAGCACGAATAAACAAGTGAGTTCTGCCATTATATACGGGATTGAAGATCGGCCACCTTTTAAAGAAGCGTTCTTTGCCGCGTTACAGCATTTGTTGGCTATTTTTGTCGCTATTATTACTCCGCCGTTGATTATCGCGGGAGCTTTGAATCTTGATTTGGAAACGACAGGTTTTCTTGTTTCGATGGCTCTTTTCGCATCCGGGATTTCTACGTTTATTCAGTGTAAACGAGTCGGGCCCATCGGTACTGGGTTATTGTGTATTCAAGGAACTAGTTTTTCGTTTATCGGACCTATTATATCAACGGGATTACTGGGGGGACTGCCTTTGATTTTCGGGGTATGTATGGCAGGTTCCGTGGTGGAAATGCTGATTAGCCGCATACTTAAATACGCTAAAAGAATTATCACTCCGTTGGTATCGGGGATAGTGGTCACTTTGATCGGAATGAGCCTCGTGAAAGTCGGGATAACAGCTTGCGGAGGTGGTGTAGTGGCGAAAGCTAACGGCACGTTCGGTAGTTTCGAGTATCTTGGATTGGCTGCATTGGTGTTGGTGCTGATTATCTTTTTTAACCGGAGCACGAACAAATATCTCCGGATGAGTTCTATCGTGATCGGGTTGGTTGTCGGGTATGTTATCGCTTATTTCATGGGAATGATTGATTTTTCCTCGGTACAGAGCTATTCCGGTGTGAATATTCCGGTACCGTTCAAATACGGATTGGCTTTTGACTGGTCGTCTTTTATAGCTATCGGTTTGATTTATATGATCACGGCGATTGAGGCTTACGGGGATATTACGGCAAATTCCATGATTTCCGGTGAGCCGGTGGAAGGAGAGAAGTTTATCAAGCGTGCCTCGGGAGGTATCTTGGCGGATGGTTTCAATTCTTTTTTGGCCGGGGTTTTCAATTCTTTCCCGAATTCCGTTTTCGCCCAGAATAACGGGATGATTCAATTGACAGGTGTTGCCAGTCGATACGTGGGATATTATATTGCTGCTTTTCTGGTCATTTTAGGTCTTTTCCCTGCCGTGGGGCTGGTCTTTTCGTTGATGCCGGAACCCGTGCTCGGTGGTGCTACTTTGTTGATGTTCGGGACGGTGGCAGCAGCCGGAATCCGGATTATTGCTTCCCAGAATATTAACCGGAAAGCGACTCTCGTGATAGCTTTAAGTTTTTCACTCGGGTTAAGTGTTGAATTGATCCCGGAGATACTGGCTTATTGCCCGGATACGATAAAGAATATCTTTTCATCGGGAATTACCACGGGAGGTCTTACCGCTATATTGGCGAATGCTTTGATACATATAAAAGAGTAGTTGTATTTCAACAGGATTAAATATGAGTGTAGAAGATATTTTTCCGTTAGCCGTGGAATTCAGGCGTCATTTTCACCAGCATCCGGAATTTGCCATGCAGGAGGTGGAAACACAGCGTTATATTACAGAAGTATTGGATAAATACGGAATTGTATACCGTACCGTCGGGACCGGTGTTATCGCGATGATCGGGCAAGGGGAGAAGTGTGTGGCTATTCGTGCGGATATGGATGCTTTGAAGGTAACAGAAGAAACCGGATTGCCATTTTGTTCTCTGAATCCGGGAATGATGCATGCTTGCGGGCATGATATGCACATGGCTATGGTGTTAGGGGCTACTGTTGTTTTAAAATCACGGGAACAGGAGTTGAACGGGATGGTAAAGGTCGTATTCCAACCTAGTGAAGAGAAAAGACCGGGTGGAGCTCGTCTTTTGTTGCCGGAGTTATTGAAAGCCCCTGTGCCGCAAGCTATATTCGGGCAGCATGTTTTTCCTAATTTGCCGACCGGAACAATCGGAATCCGTTCGGGGGCATTTTTTGCTTCTTCCGATAATATAATCTTTTCTGTCGAAGGGAAAGGGACTCATGCGGCAATGCCTCACATGGGATCAGATCCGATTCTGGCAACTGCTTGTTTGATTCAATTCTACCAGACTTTAGTCACTAAATTCCGTGATCCCTTGATTCCTGCCGTGATTTCGATTACTTCCGTGCACGGGGGAACATGCAATAATGTAATTCCCGATAAAGTGGAAGTTTTGGGAACGGTCAGGACACATGATAATACATTGCGTTACCGGCTATTCGAGTTGATAGAACAAAAGTCCAAGGAGATTTGTGAGTTGTATGGATGTACTTTTACCATGGACAAAACTTGGAACGGGTTGCCCGTACTCGTGAATGACGAGCAACTGACAAAATTCGTGACTAATAATGCGACAGAACTTTTGGGGGAAGACCGTGTGATTTCGATGAATCATCTCACTTTAGGGGAGGATTTTGCTATTTATTTGGAAAAGATTCCCGGGGCTTTTTGGGTATTGGGAGTTCGTCCGCCGGAGCAAGAGAATATGCCCCCGTTGCATAACCCGAAAATGTCACCGGATGAGAACGCGATAAAGATTGGAATAGCGTTAATGGTGAAGAATTGCCTTCAATATTTTATATAAAAAGACGGTGTAAAAGAGTTGGATGGTCTCTCTTTTACACCGTCTTTTTCTTTAATATGGTGGTCTCTATAGATTTGCGATGTCTACTTCAATGGCCGCGGGATAAAGTCTCGCGGGATCAAAGAATGTTGCACAACTATTCACGATGTGTTTGAGTTCCGGTTTAACTTTTCCTTTGAAAACCTCTTTACCATTGACAGTTAGGGTTATTTCTTTGTCCAAGTTTACCAATTCTTCACACAGGTAAATGATTACTTTTCCTTTGGTAGCGGGTTGGTAATTCTTCTCGCATTTGAGTTCAATTCCCCAGTTCGGGTCTATTTCCGTGGCTTTGTAAGTTACCACATCTGCTTTGAGGGCGATATGGTTGTCCATGATATTTAATTCGTAATAGGTTCTGGATTTGGTATCATCATTTGAGCGTTCTTTCACGGCTAAATTGTAGAATCCGTCACGGTACAATCCGTCCATTTCGAAATTCTCCCAACTCACGAATTTTGGATAAGGATTACGGGTATATTGCTTCAACCAAGGTGTAGTGGGTTTGTAATCTATGCCGTGTCCCATACCGGGGATGAGTTCGATATAGTGAATAAAACTTCCCGGGTATAATTTTTCTAATCTATCAAATTCGTCCTTTGTGTATTGGGTGAGTTTATTCCGGTAAAATCCCCTGTCCAAGGCTCCTGTGCGTAAAGAAAAAGCAATATTCCTGCAGTTCTCGACAGGTGCGTTTTTCAATGGTTCACCACCTGCCATAGGACCCGCTCCGGCTAAATAGTCTGCATAGAATGAAGCAAGACGCTGACTACCGTATCCACCTTCGGAAATTCCGAAAAAGTAGATCTTATTGGGATTTATTTTGCCGGTAACAAAGGCCAGACGAAGCATCTTTTTCCATGCGTATTGCTTGGCTTTTTGCCACCAACGGTAATAATCTCCCATGTTTGGTATTTGGGGAATAAAGTAAACAGAGGGAGCGTCATCAAAATTCTTACATATACTGATTCCCGTTTTCCACTCGGCATCCTTGTGTCCCGATCCGTGCGTGTACAAGTATAACGGGTATCCCTTTTCAGGGATTGTTTCACCTTTAAATCCCCAGTAATAAGGCATAATAGCGTTGGGTTCAAGTTCTGCCGGGAGAGTCCATTTCCCGGATTTCGTGTTATCCAATTTTTCGAGGTCGATTAATTTCTCTTCCGTGAAGTTATTATTGGCATCTTTCCAAGCCTCCCATACAATATTCTGCATTTTCTTCACGTCTGACAATTTGAGGGTGGCTTTATCTTCACATACTTTCTCTTTACCGGACAGGTAACTGGAGAAGAATGAGGTTACTTTTGCCTTTGTTTTTAAATCTTGTTTCTTTAAGGATGTTTCTTGCGCCATACTATTTCCGGATATGACAAATACAAGTAACAGACTTAACATGTTAAGTGAATAAGTAGACTTCTTCATTTTTTACTTCGAGTTTTGGTTTTTGCAAAACTACAAATAATTTGTATTAATTAAAGCTTTACAGCCTTGTTTTTGGAGCTAACGAGTGATGAAAATAAAAGTCCGCCGGATTATTTCCAGCGGACTTTCAAACTATCTAATCCTAAATTATTTATTTACTTGTAAGTCTTCCCAGTAAGTTCACCTCGAAGAACCATTAAGCCGTTCATCGCCAAAGCTCTCATTTCATCCTCTCCGCCGTAAGCTTTCACGGGAGCGATGAAACCCACCATTTCTTTCACGTAATCCACGAGGAAAGGATTGTAAGCGATTCCCCCGGTCAACAGGATTCCATCCACTTTACCTTTCAACACGGCAGCCATCGCACCGATTGCCTTACCAACCTGATAGGACATGGCATCT
The DNA here is from genome assembly GCF_959596855.1 of uncultured Butyricimonas sp. Classification (NCBI taxonomy): domain Bacteria; kingdom Pseudomonadati; phylum Bacteroidota; class Bacteroidia; order Bacteroidales; family Odoribacteraceae; genus Butyricimonas; species uncultured Butyricimonas sp. The sequence continues at coordinate 30,356 of NZ_CAUFYA010000052.1, read as the reverse complement.
TGAATTAATTTGTATTTCGGATCTTCTTTGGCTTTCATTTCTACCTCATAAGCATCATTTGTGCCCAAGTGAGCCACCAAGCCGCCTTCGCCTTTAATCATTTTCTTGATTTCGGCTTCCGTTTTGGTACCGCTGAAACAAAGTTTTACGAGTTGTCCGGTCGGGAGAGAACCTGAACGTTCCGGTGAAAACGGACCGTCCCCGTCCAATGCATTATTCACGTCGACAACACGTCCTTGCAGGTGTGCTCCAACGGAAACACCACCACCCAAGTGAGCCACGATTAAATTCGTGTCCTCGTATTTTTTGCCAATCTCTTTGGCATAGGTACGAGCGATTGCTTTTTGGTTCAATGCATGGAAGATTGAAACTCTCTTGAATGCCGGATGACCGCTGACGCGTGCCACGTCTTGCAATTCGTCAACAACAACCGGGTCAGCGATATATGCTTTCGCTCCGTTTTTAAGCGATTTAGCGATATCGTTTGCGATTAAACCGCCTAAATTGGAAGCATGTTCACCAAGAGGGGGATTATTCAAGTCATGAATTAATGCTTCATTTACCTCATATACACCAGATTCGATAGGTTTAACTAAACCACCTCTTCCGACAATGGCTTGAATTTCGTTAATATCAAATCCGGCGTTTTTTAATTCGGAGAGAATGATATCTTTCCTAAATTGGAATTGAGAAGCCACGTTGTCGAATTGGGCAATCTCCTCTGCCGAATGTTTAATGTTTTTTACAAACTTCTCGTTTTCGTCCTCGAATATAGCGATTTTCGTGGATGTTGAACCCGGGTTAATCGCGAGAATTTTAAATGACATAGTTTTAACTGTTATATTTATATTAATAATTATTCTTTTTCGCACGTTTTGAGGCTGCAAAATTTATAAATTGTAAGCAAAACTCAAAGAAAAAGTGATAATTTATTTGTAATAGAGAATCAATCCGAATAAGCCGATAAATATAAAGTATCAATCATCGCTTGTGCCGCCAGTTTCAAGTAATGGGAGGTATTCGTGATGGAGTCGTGTACGGAACGGGCATAAGTGACCAAGGTGAACACTTTGTCGAAATAGGGAATTGCCTGTTTTTCAGCGAGTCCTACAATAGCGTAAACCGGTATATTTCGCTCTCTGCACAAGGAAGCTACCGTACCGGGTATCTTGCCATAAAGCGATTGTAGATCAATTTTACCTTCCCCCGTGATGACGACAACCGCTCCGGATAGATGTTCCCGGAAACGGGCGAGAGAAAGGCAATATGATGAGCCGGATACAAGACGGGCATTCAACAAGGCATACATGGCTGCCGTGATGCCTCCCGCCGCACCGCCATGTTTCAAGTTATACACTTCTTTGCCTGTTTTAGCGTGTAGTAAATCGGCAAAATAACGCAATTGTTTATCCAGCATGATAACTTGTTCGGGAGAGGCACCTTTCTGTGGACCAAACACGGATGCGGCTCCTTTCGGCCCGCAAAGCGGATTGTCAACATCGCAAAGAATAGTTATACGGATATCTTTAAATTTTTGCTGTAAGTATTCTATGTCAATATCCTTAATATCTGTAATATGGTTATTGTTTTTACTATCCTCGTCTACAATTGTCAAACCCATTTCCAAAAGAGCCCCGGTACCGCCATCAACACTGGCGCTTCCCCCGACACAAAGAATTAATTCCTTTGCCCCGTGTGCTATTGCATGGTTTATTAATATTCCGAATCCGGTTGTAGTCGCATTTAAAATGTCATATTCTTCCCGTTTCAAGTGTTTCAGACCGCAGGCAGCCGCAAGTTCTATGATAGCGGTATTTTCATGCATAAAATAGGATGCGGTATGCTCTCTTCCCAATGCATCTTTTGTCAGCGTTTTAACGGGAATCGCGTCTAAATACCATGCAATTATTTCGGCAGTTCCATCGCCGCCATCACCCAGCGGGAGCGACACGGTAGACAAGCCACATTCTTCAAATTCCGCCGCCACGACTTTACAAAAATCAAAAGCATTTATACTCCCTTTGAAAGCATTGGGAGCGATCAGAATATGACGTCCGTTCAAAAAGTTCATCGCTTAAATATTATCGGGCAAGGGAGGTCCGAATTTTGTGCTTCTATCGTCTGCCAACAGTTTTTTCTTGTCATGGAAGTTTTTGCAATAGGCAGGATCGAACAAATTTCTGTCCGGCCATTCTTTTACCCGGTTCATTGCTTGGTATACCATGCTTTCTATTTTCTGCGGGAAATGAGGTCCGGTCCAATTACTTGTGTTTGTCACGAAAGCCCAACAAAAACCATCATGTTGACGCTTGAGCATTGCACTGGTGCCAGCCAATGTACCGGAACGTAACCAATCTCCGCGACCATTTGTTTTCATCCAACCGATAGGCAAAGAGAAACCCGGGCAACTAACCATGGTGTTGATGCTGTTCTGACTTAATACATCCGGATAGGAATCGTCCCCGTCTATCGCGGCCAAGAAACATAATAATTCAGTAGGAGAGGCTACCCAACCACCGGCTCCGGAAAGAGCTTCTATGTTATTTCCGCCGTTACTGCGAGGGAGTAAGGTATCTCTACCATCACAGGCACGGATTAGATCGGCATCCGCCTGTTCGTAGTAACGTACCTCGTTCAAATAACGTTCTTCATAAAGATTATGTGCCAGATGCATATCATAACATCCTGCGGGGATTAAGATATTATCCTGAATGAAGCGTTCGTAATTTTCCCCGGCAACTTGCTCGATGATCTTGGTCAGGATACCATACCCCACATTGGAATAATTGGTACTTGTGCCGGGAGTAAAACCCAAACGTCTTGATAATACGAACTTGATAACCGTGTTGAGGTCGGCAGGCGCAGGAACATCCATTTTCTTCGCGATATCCACGGGATTGAACATCGGATCTCCGTAACGTGCGGTGAAACCACCTTGATGCCGGAGCAAATTTTCAACGGTAATGTTTTTGGCTCTTTTATCCTTGATCGGGTAATATAGCGTCGTGTCGTTCAATATCCCGTCCTCTCCGAAAACCTTGTCATCCAAAGATAGTTTGCCATTTTCGACTAACTTCATGATGCCTGCCGCGGTGATTAATTTGGAAACCGAAGCAATACGGAAGATATGATTCACGTCTGTTTTTATTCCGTTTTCTTCATCCGCATACCCGTATCCTTTACTGTAAATTAATTTCCCGTCTTTCATAATCGCCAACGATGCACCTTTTATTTCCCATTGACGCATAAATCGTTCGATGGTATTATCTAAACGTTTGGTTTCGTCAAGATCGGAATATTCATTGGTGAATAAATCATGTATGGCTATGGCTAACGTATCCTGAGGGGGAATTTCTTCAACTTGGATCTTTTCGGGGTGAGATTTCCAAGGGATAGTAATAAGTACAACAAAAATTAATATCAGTAGTATCGTGTATTTCATTATATGCTATTAAAAAATCAAAGCGTAACATTCTATGACAAAAGGATGTTACACTTGCAATATTAAGAAAAATGTATTTCCTATCAAAACAAATTCGTGTAAAACAGTTCTAAAAATTCTTATTTAACAAATCGAAGTAATATTCCATAACTCGGACAAGCAGAGGATGGTGAGGAGCAAAGGTAATATTGTCTATATGCAATATGGGCAATACCAATGGAGAAGTACCCGTGATGAAGGCTGCTTCATAAGTGGATAAGTCTTTGTAAGCCACTCGTTTTTCTTCTACCCGGATGTTATTTTCCTGACAGATGGTCAGTACCCGCTTGCGACTTGTTCCGGGTAATACATGAGGGAGAGGTGCCGTGAACAAGGTATTGTCTTTGATAAAAAATACGTTGGAGCGAGAGCCTTCCGTGATAAAATTCTCGTCATCAATGAGTAATACCTCGTGTACGCCTTGTTCGCCGATGATTTTATTTGTCATTTCCCGCAAACCGGAATTAATGTATTTGACCTCGGCGTTTTCCCGCATGGCACGGCAAGTTACCGTGTCAACTCCGTGCTGATAGTCTTCTTCTTTCGGGTAGGAGTGTTTTATCTGGTAAACATATTCGTCAACTCCCGTGGGGGAAACGTGTAGTACATATTTTATATTACCTTCCTTGATATGTTCGAGTTCAATCAAACGCTTCAGTTTTTCTTCCACGTGCAAGGTTGTCAAGTCTATATCCAGACCTGATTTTTTAATTGAATTATCCAATCTTAACAAGTTGTCATTCATAAAAATGACATTGTCTCTAAAAACTCGGCAGACTTCATATATACTTAATCCGTGATTTAAAATATCTTCGGAATATTCTTTATTATCTATCGGTTGGTTGTTAAATAGCATCATAATTTATCTCCTTAGTTATCGCGGTGCAAATTTATGGTTTAAAACGATTATATAGACAGAAATGTTTATAAAAATCATATTTGTAACTTTCGATTATTCGCATTACTTTTGACTATGATATGGAAGCAGAAGAACAAATAGAAAGAAGCGAGCATTTTTTGCGTGAAGTGGTTGAAAAAGAAATTGCTAAATTACAAGGTGTCGGGCTGTCATACATGCAGTTTGTCATCATGGGACAGGCTATTGAGGTATTGGGGAGTTTCTTGGATAACAAACCTATGAAGGCCAAGGGACAATCGGCCAAACGTTTTTCTCTTGCCGTGAAGAAATTGTTCGGGGGACGTTATCGTCAATTGAATGACAATTCTTTCCTATACGATAAACTGCGCAATCAAATGACTCACACGTTTATTCCCGGTGGGGATTTGATTCTATTGAATCAATCGGAAAATACCAACGGGTATAAGCATTTGCAAATGACCAACGGGAAATTGGTGTTGGTATCAGAGATTTTTTACGAGGATATATGCAAGGCATGCGAACGCTTGCTGGAAGCGTTGAAAAGTGGGGTTTTACCACCTAAAAATATTGCTTATTAGTTATGGAACAAGAGAGAATCATATTGATTGGAGCGGGAAACGTGGCACATCATTTAGCGGCAGCTTTATTAAAAGCGGGGGAGAATTTATGTCAGATATACAGTCGCACGCTTGAATCTGCCCGCCTGCTGGGAATGAAAACGGGAATAGCCTACACGGCAGAAATGAGCGAGATTTATCCCGATGGAGATATTTATATATTTTGTGTAAGTGATGATTCGTTAGCGTCTTTGTTAAAGACAATTAGAATTAAAGAAGAAGCGTTGTTACTACATACCTCCGGAAGTTTGCCGATGGATATACTCAAGCCTTACTCAAAGAATTATGGTGTACTGTATCCGGTTCAGACTTTTTCGAAAAAAAGGGATTTGGATTTTGATGAGATTCCTTTGTGTATCGAGGGGAGTTCGCCGAATGTTTTAGGAAAAATCAAGATGTTGGCAGAGAAGTTATCCGGTAAAATATACGCGATAAATTCTATGCAGCGCAAAGAATTACACCTCGCTGCCGTTTTTGCCTGCAATTTCCCGAATTATTTGTATAGTGTGGCGGGAAAATTGCTGGAAGAACATGGATTGTCATTCGCGATGTTGCGTCCGTTGATATTCGAAACTGCGCACAAAGTGATGTTGTTGACGCCGGAAGAAGCACAAACCGGACCTGCAAGACGGGGAGACGAGGGAATTATGAATATGCACAAGAGCATGTTGAAGAATAATAAAGATTTATTGAAGATATACACGTTATTGTCGGACGGAATCAAAGAGGCGCAAGTGAAAGAGGGAACGGATGATTCGAAAGCATCTCCCGCGGAAAGCGTGGATATGCCGACATTATGGTAGATAAAATTAAAATGATATAACATGAAACTGTTCAAAGAAGAATTGAAAAAAGTGGAAGCTTTCGCGTTTGACGTGGATGGTGTTTTCTCTCGTCACGAGATGAACATAACCCCGGAGGGAGATTTGGTACGGACATCTTGCACGAAAGACGGTTATGCCATGATGTATTGCGTGAAAAAAGGATATCCCGTGTGTATTATTTCCGGTGGTTATGCTCCCGGGGTAAAGGAACGTTTTAATAAGTTGGGCGTTACGGAAGTCTATTTAGGGGTGGCAAACAAGGTGGAAGCGTTGAACGAGTTTCTCGAAAAATATAATTTGAATCCTGAAAACGTGATGTATATGGGGGATGATATACCAGACTACAACGTGATGACGATAGTGGGAATGCCTGTATGTCCGGCAGATGCTTGCGAGGAAATCAAATCGATTTCACGCTATATATCAGATACCCCGGGTGGATTGGGGTGCGTGCGTGATGTTGTAGCCCAAGTACTGAAAGCCAAAGGGGAATGGATGGATACCCAGTGTCACGTGAAATGCATGTAATGACAAATAACTGACGTATGTTGGAAATTTTCAAATTAATACGATTAAGAACAATTGCTTTCACGGCATTCACGATGTATGCCACGCGTTATCTGGTTGTTCTGCCTGTCTTGAACAAGGAAGGCTTCTCGTTACAAATGCCGGAACGTGATTTTTCGCTTCTGGTGATTGCCGTGTGTTGTCTGGTATCGGCTGCTTACGTGATAAACGACTATTTTGATACCAAGGCTGACCGGATTTCGGGTAGCAGGCATGTGATTGTGGGGAAAACAATCAGTCGTCGCACTGCTATCACGCTTCATACCTTGTTGAACGTGGTTGCCGTGGGGATAGCGTTTTATCTCGCGCAAAGTATTCAGCACAGTGAAATCGTATTTCTATTTTTGATTATTTCCCTTATTCTATGGTTTTATTCTTCCCGCTTCAAAAAGTATTTTATATGGGGTAATTTATGCGTTGCCTTTTTGGCGGGATTGATTCCTTTGACGGTTATCACGTTTGAAATACCGCTGTTGAGTGACGTGTACTCGGATGTTGTCGTGAAAACCCATGTCGGATTTGCTTCGGTATTCTATTGGACACTTTGTTTCTCGTATCTTTTGTTCTTTAACATGTTGATATACGAGATCAACAAGGATATTTACAGCGTGAATGGCGATCGGGCAGAAGGAATCACTACAATACCCGTGAAATGGGGAATTTCTGCCACGCGAACTTTATTGACAGGATTGACGATACTGGTAATTTCTTCCTTGATTGCGTTTTTCTTGTGGAAATTCTCGGAAAGTGTGCTTGCCGGAATATATATGGTAATATTTCTAATTTTACCTTATATCGGGTACGCGCTAGTTATCCGCCGCAAGGGATGTATGAAAGTTCAGTTACGATTGATTCGGACACTTATGGTTTTATGCATGTTACTGAGTCTGTTTGTTCATACAACGCTTAAATAATTTATGACAGAAATGCACTCTATAAAGAATTATAAACTTGTATTAGCTTCCGCGTCTCCCCGAAGACAACAATTAATGAAAGACGCGGGGTTTACTTTCGAGGTTAGATTAAAAGATGTAGAAGAAAAATATCCGGACGGGTTGGCGTTGGAGAAAGTTCCTGAATACTTGTCACGGGTGAAAGCCGAGGCTTTTCGAGATGAATTAAAACCCGATGAAGTGTTGGTTACTGCCGATACTGTAGTTTGTATTCATGATAAAATACTGGGTAAACCTACCGGTCGGGAAGATGCCATACGTATGTTGCAGGAATTGTCCGGTGCCCGTCATTTGGTGGTGACCGGGGTTTCCGTCACGACATGTACCAAACAATTGTCTTTCTCGTCTTTTACAAATGTATTTTTCAAAGCGCTATCTATCGAAGAAATAGAATATTACGTGGATACATATAAACCTTTTGACAAAGCGGGAGCTTACGGTATACAGGAATGGATTGGTTACATCGGTATCGAACGTATCGAGGGATCGTTTTACAATGTCATGGGACTTCCGGTGCAGAAGTTGTATGAAACGTTGCGAATGTTACAATTCTAAATATATATAACTATTTAAAATACCAGTAAATGAGAAAAATTACATTATGCTTCTTGGCTTTCATTCTGATTGCCTTACCGGGTTTTGCTGATGAAGGGATGTGGATCCCGATGTTGTTGAAAAAATACAACATTGAAGACATGCAAAAGGCCGGTTTTAAACTAACTGCTGAAGATATTTACGATATCAATCAGGCTTCGTTGAAAGATGCCGTGGTTGGATTGGGAAGAGAGGGGTCGCCTTTTCAGCATTTCTGTACTGCGGAAATCGTGAGTGACCAAGGATTAATGATAACCAATCATCATTGTGCTTTCGGAATGATACAAGCTCATTCGAGTTTGGAACATAATTACTTGCGTGACGGTTTTTGGGCAAAGTCGTTACAAGAAGAGTTGATGAATCCCGGCACCACGGCTTCAATCCTTGTGCGAATGGAAGACGTGACGGATAAAATCAATGCCGCATTGAACGATAATATGTCTGAACAAGAACGGGCAGAGAAGGTAAAAGAGATTAGCCGTAAGTTGGAAGCCGAAGCTGTTAAAGGCACAAATTTACAAGCAAATATCAAACCTTATTTCAACGGGAATCAATATTTCATGTCTATTTTCAAAATCTTCCGGGATGTACGTTTAGTAGGTGCTCCTAACTCGGCTATCGGCAAATTCGGCGGGGACACGGATAATTGGACATGGCCTCGTCACACGGGTGATTTTTCCGTTCTCCGTATTTATGCAGGACCGGATAATGAACCGGCAGCGGTTTCACCGAATAATGTTCCTTACAAACCGGCTAAATTTTTCAAAGTTTCTGCACGGGGTGTGAAAGAAGGTGATTTTACTATGGTATTCGGTTATCCCGGAACAACGAACGAGTACTTGACTTCTTATGCTATCGACCAGATAGCGAACGTGGAAGACCCGCACAAGATCAAGATTCGGACGGCAAAACTGGACGTGATCAATGCAGCTATGGAGTCTGACGAGTTATTACGTATTAAATATGCCGCTAAAGCTGCCAACGTGGCTAACGCATGGAAGAAATGGCAAGGGGAGATTAAGGGATTAGATCGTTTCAACACGGCGGATAATAAACGTGTTCTGGAACAGAATTTCAATCAATGGGCACAAGCGAACGGGAAATCTCAGTATATCGGTTTGACCGATCGTTATAAAGAATTATATGCAGCCCGCGAGGAATATATTCTTGCCGCAGCTTACGCGATGGAAGCCGGATTAAACGGTGCTGAAGTGATAGGTCTGGCTCGGAATATAAAGGGAGCTTTGGAGTATTTTGACAAAGCTGAGGACAAGGATAAGTTCAAGCAAACGATAAAAGATTATGTGACGTCCTTTTATAAAGATTATGATCCTGCCACGGATAAACGTATTCTGGTTGAAATGCTTAAATTGTATAATAACAAGGATTTAGGAGAGCAATGGATTCCGGGAGTGATTCGTGATATCAAAGGAAATAATTACGAACGCCATGCGGCAGATGTTTTCAAAAAATCCATTTTTACTCATGAAGAGCGCTTGTTGGCCTTCGTGGATAAATTGAACGCCAAAACGGTTAAAAAGCTCGAGAAGGATCCGATTTATCAAATGATGGAAGGTATTCAAAACTTACGTTCCGAAAAAATCAATCCCGAGTTAAGTCGTATAGAACGGGAGTTGGTTACTCTGAATCGGTTGTGGATGGCCGGTTTGATGGAGATGCAACCCGATAAAGTGTTCTATCCGGATGCTAATTCCACGTTACGAATTGCTTACGGTAAAGTGTCCGGTTACAAGGCTTTGGATGCCGTTTATTACACGCCGTATACCACGTTGAAAGGGATTATGGAAAAGGATAACCCGAATATCTACGATTATGATGTACCTCAAAAATTACGGGATCTTTACAAGAATCGGGATTTCGGTCCGTACACGCAAGACGGGGAAGTACCGGTTTGTTTCATTGCTACCAATCATACGACGGGCGGTAACTCCGGTAGCCCGGTATTGGATGCCGAGGGTAACCTAATCGGTTTGAATTTTGACCGTGCATGGGAAGGTGTGATGTCGGATATGCAATACAGTCCGGAAATCTGTCGAAATATTGCGGTTGACATTCGCTTCGTGCTTTTCATCATTGACAAGTACGCCGGGGCAAAACATCTGATCGAGGAGATGGAGATCATTCGGTAGAGGTTTGCAATATACTTGCTTATAAAGTCTGTAAAATCAGTATATTTTGATTTTACGGACTTTATAGTTTTATGTAATCGGCTATAATTATTATAAGACAATAATTATCTTCGCGTATTGAGTATAAATATCGTCTTATGGTACTAATCAATAATTCCTTTGTGTTTATTGGCAGACAAGAGTTGTACTGAAAAAGATCTTTAGTTTATGATATATAAAAACGAAATCATATTACAACCTCTGTTTAATGAAGATATACCCTTGTTTAATAGTTGGCTGAACAAGGAATATATCTACAAATGGTTGTGCCCGAATGGAGAAGAACAAAGAGAGGCTTGGTTGGATGAAGTAAATAATAGAAATGGTAAGTATGATTTTATAAAACATTTTATTATTCACTATAAGGATAGGAAAATAGGGTATTGCCTTTATGCTGATTGTTTCTTTCTGAAAGATTTAGAGGAAGAAGGCCATGATTTTGAGAGCTTGTATAGAGACGTTGTCGAAGAGAACCACACTTATGAAATTGGTTATTTGATTGGTGAAGAAGAGTACCTGAATAAAGGTATCGGCAAAATAGTTATTCAGAAGTTGGAAGAAAAAATCATTGAAATTGGTGGGCGTGAAATATCGGCAGACCCTTCTGAAGACAACACGTTCTCGATAAAGGCTTTCTTAAGTACTGGGTTTTATAAAAACAATGATGGAGATTATAGAAAAATAGTTATCGAAAGAGATTCCGGAGAGGCTATAAAAGTCATGAGCGGAAGAAAAATTCTTCCGCTCATGACTAGGTTAAAAGTGTAGTATAGATTATCTTTTATGCCAGTCGTTTGTTTACAACGTCCCAATTGATAATATTCCAATAATTCTCGATGTATTTCGGGCGAGCGTTCTGAGTGTCCAAATAATAAGCGTGCTCCCAAACGTCGATGGTTAATATCGGTTTCTTGCCATGTTTCAATGGGGTATCGGCGTTGCTTGTTTGCATGATTTCCAATTTCCCGTCTTTGTCGACAACCAACCAGCCCCAACCCGAACCAAATAAGGTAGTGGCTGCTTTGGCAAACGCTTCTTTGAAAGCATCAAAGTTCCCAAACGATTTATCTATCAATTCTTTTATTTTTCCGGTAGGAGCAACCTTTGCTGCATTATGCGGTTGGAATGTTTCGAAATAGAAAATATGGTTGTAAGTTTGTGCGGCATTATTGAATATTCCGCCCTCTGATTTGATCACGATACCTTCCAGACACATTTTTTCAAACTCGGTTCCGGCAATCAGGTTGTTCATGTTCGTGATATAGGTAGCAAGGTGTTTACCATAGTGGTATTGAATCGTTCTCTCGCTAATATAGGGTTCTAATGCATTTTCCTTGTAGGGGAGAGCAGGTAATTGAAATTTATTGTCTGCACCTCTTTTGTTGATCATATCAGATGATATCAACACGTCTAAATCTTTAAATTCTTCTGGTTTCATATCCTTATGTTTTAAATTAAACTGTCTTTAAATTTAGTAATTCTAATGGATAGAAACGATAAGTTATAAAAAAAGTTTCATTAATCGGAAGATATTTTTAGAGAATATGAAGATAAAAATGGAAAGAAACCAATAATATAGAGGGGTATCCGACGAAAATACTTAAAAACAAATAATTTAGGAGAAATGCTTAGGAATATATAAAAATGCTATGAAGCGTTTGGAATTTTAAAATTTTCCCCGGCATGTTAGTGGCCGGGGAAAAGTATGAATTAGCGTTTAAGAGTTGCTCCGATTTCGAGTGTTGTAGTTTTATTTAAAATCGTTTCAACAGCCGTAAGAATTAGTTGCTCCTCCATTGATAAATCTAAGTTAAGTCCCTTTACCAAAGATAATAGAGTCTGAATATATGTTTTATCAATATAAAGAGTCAGAGCAGCTGTTCCTATCTCGTATTTTAAACTAATGGCAGGCATCATAGCTATATCTTTTCCTACAAGTGCACTAAGTTCATCTTTATTTAGCGTAACATTAATTGTTGATTTTTGTACAACGTATGTAGCACTCAACTCTTTACTTGCTCCATCTATTTTCATCAAGACAGTAAGTTCCTTCTTAGAATCAAAACGAATTCCCGTGAAATATTCTCCCATTTTTTCATTTCCCAAGTCAATAACCATATTGGTGATTTCTTCTGGAGTCATAGGATCCATTCCGGGTATTGAAATGCTCTCTTCTGAATAATCGAAAACAAAATGAGTTTTATCAAACTTCCAAGTCCCTGAAAATTCTGCGGGGATATCATCGTCATCATCATCGTTACAAGATGAGAAACTCACACACGCTGCAAATAACACAGCTACTAAATACATTAATTTGTTTTTCATACTAGATTAATTAAAAGATTTGTCATTTAAATTTTAATGGTTATCGATGCCCCGAATCGTGATGGAGCTCCGGATTGACCGGAGTTCAGGTATTCGGGTAAGTTTTTGCCTACCGGACTGTTGAACATGTAGCAGAAAAAGGCTTTATTCAAGATATTTTTCCCCCACACGTGAAAGTCTATGTATTTCCCTGAAACGCCAAAATTCATATTCCACAAGAAATAAGGATTTTGTTTCAAGGTATTTGCTTCGTCGAAATATTGTTTGCCAAAACCTGTCACGGAAGTCGTTGCCATGAAAGACTGAAATAAAGGTGTTTTCACTTTCTTTTGGTAAGAGAATCCCGTGTTCAACGTAAATTCCGGAGCCATCACGATTTTATTACCCTCGTATGCTTTAGTCAAATGGTGATAGTACTCGGAATTACTGTACCCTGATGAAAGAAAATAGGTGAGGTGAGGCATGCATTCCCATGTCAGATCCATTTCCGCACCGAAACTACGTGCATCTCCGGCGTTCTTTATGATCGGTCCCATCATCTCCATCACGAAGATTTGCTGATCTTTCCAATCAATATAAAAAATAGCGGCATTCACGTTGAAACGCCCGTTTTGGCTGAAATACTTTGTCCCAATCTCGTAATTCCAAAGGGTTTCCTTATCATACTCCAATTTTACGACCTGCGAGGTCATATCATTCGCTATGATATTATAGCCTCCCGCTTTGTATCCCTTGGCTATGCTGGCATAAGCCGATAGTTGCCCGTTCCACTTTTTCAACACGGAGAATTTCGGTAGCCAAGCGCTGTACGAGTTATCTTCCTCCCAATCATGGAACCCAGAAAAGCTGTTTGCCCAGTGGAATAACAAGCTATCCCTGTAATCGAGTGATGCCTTCTCGTAATCGTATCGTAATCCCACGGTGACAAATACACCGGGAAGCAGATTTTTTAGAGTGACTTGCCCGTAACCCGCGATACCCCACGTACTCGTGTTATTGTAATACAACGTCTTATCCAAATCCAAGGGGAGCAATAAATGGCGTTCAGTCCCGAAAGTAGCCAGATAATCGTTCGTCAGATCTTTGTAGAAACCGAATGTCCCGACAGTCCAATCCAATTTTTCACTCTCGGTGGACTGGTAATTGATTTCTTGTGTAACCAAGTTCTGCTTTGATTTTTTCCCGTTTCGGAACACGTCATGGAATGTAAAATCGGCATCCAATTCCTGCTTGTCCTTTGTCCATGAATAAGAGGTAATCCAGCTTAATGCTGTTCGGTCAAAAGTTTTCCGTGCGTTCACGTGGGCGGAAGCCAAGTCCCGTTTGTAAGAAGCATCGGCATCATAATTCACCCGGTAGCGATGTACTTTCAGTGAATCAATAGCATGATAGGCGTATCCGTCATCAAAACTATGATTATAATTTATGCCTAAAGCCACTTGCCAAGTATCATTCGTGTGTAATTGTCCTTGATAGCGCAAGTTGTAAGAATCAGATTTATTGGTTTTTCCTCCCGTGAAATCGTTCTTGAAATACCCGTCTGTCCGGTTGTAAGAAAAAGATAATTTATTGTATACTACATTCCGGACGGGCAGATTTGCCGTTACCATGTAGTTCTGGGAGTTATAACTCGAACCCCCGGCTTTTGCCTGCAGGGTGAATTTCGAGGCGGGGGGATTGGTTCTGATATTTATCAATCCGATAATACTATTTCTCCCGTACAGAGTGGTTTGCGGACCTCTCAGTACCTCGATCTGTTTAATATCATATAGATCGAAAATAAAGGCGTTCTTGTCAAAGACCGGAACTCCGTCCACGTATAAGCCCACGGGCGGCGTTCCCGAAACGGTTCCTATTCCGCGCACGTAAAGCGGGGTGGAGAGTTTTAACCCACCTTCCTGCATGTAAAAATTGGGAATCATACCCGACAGATTACGCAAATCCGGTGTATTTTCATTCAGCAGATTTTTTCCCGAAATAACACTAAGCGCAACGGGAATCTCGCTGATAGACAATTCTCTTTTCTCGGCGGTGATAGTCACTTCCTGCAATTGTTTGATAGCGCTGAAAGTGGTATCATCCGACTGCATTACCTGTGAACGTTGGGCTGATAAAGAACCGCAAATTGTCATAAATAGCAAAGAGCTATATAATTTTCGCATATTTTTATCAATGATTAAATTGTTTGACATGTCAATCATTTGTCCTAAGTTAAATACATACGGACACAATAAAATACAGACACGTCGGGGGTGCCCTTAACGTTTTCAAGGTTAGACACGGAGCCTTGGATTCCGCGGGGGGAGTATAATATAGTCGCTCCGGACTATCAATATGCGGGATAAATATTTTCTTGACTTCGGTTTTTGTTTGTTTTTCGTGTACTTCCTGATAATGGAGTACGTGATTACCGGTTAAATTATAAAAATGAACAGTGTTCCCCGGAAGCGCTTCCGGGAGCTTTGTTTGGTCTTTCGGGTAGAAACACACCACGAAAAAAGCTGAAACAAGCAAGTAGACAAATATATTGACCGATGGTCCTATGAAAAACATGATGCAAATCTATAAAAATATTTCAAGTGTAATACAAAAAGTTGAATATTTCAATGTATTCGTAATAAGTATTGTTTCTAGTGTTTATCAATAGTTATTTCGGGGTTATCCTTGCTCAACTTACTTACAAATCAGTTTTAATACCCTTACAAGTACCCCGCTTAGTGGTGTTGTAAGCGGGGTATAAGTATTTTGTAAAGGGTGTGAGGTTTTATTACCTGGGGATAACCCTAGATTAAGGTTGGATAATCCATTGGTAAGCAATATACTTATTTATCTCTGTTGAACAGAAACGTGAAACGTTAAAATTGGAATGGTTCTAAATTATAGTAAAATCAACAAGAAGATGTTGCGATTATAAAAAAGATGACGATATTTGCACTCGATATAATTTTGTAACAATTACAAATTAGCAATGAGTACAATTCAAGACACGAGAGAGTACATGCTACAATATGATATTAAACCGTCCGTACAACGAATGGCTATCATGGAATATCTCATGAAGAATAGGGTGCATCCCACGGCTGACGAGATATACGGGGCTTTGTACCCGACGATGCCTACTTTGTCGAAAACGACCGTGTACAATACTATGCGGTTGTTCATGGAGCAAGGTGCGATAAAAGCTCTCGTGATTGATGAAAAGAATGTTCGGTTTGACGTAGACACGAGCGATCATGCTCATTTCATGTGTTTAGGATGCGGGTGCGTGTACGACATCCCGATCGAGAACCGGGAAGCAATCGTGTTGGACGGGGTAGGAGAATTGCTCATCACGGAAACACACCTTTATTATAAAGGGTATTGCAAAAAATGCGCGGAAGAAAAAGGAAAAATCATATAATTAATTCATTAAAAAGAGTGCGTTATGAAAAAATTTATTTGTACAGTATGTGGCTATGTTCACGAGGGAGATGAAGCTCCGGAATTTTGTCCTCAATGTAAACAACCGAAGAGCAAATTTAAAGAATTGGTAGAAACCGAGGGAGCGTTGACTTTTGTTGACGAGCATCGTTTAGGCGTTGCCAAAGGCGTTGATCCGGAAGTTTTGGAAGGATTAAGGGCTCACTTTAACGGGGAGTGTTCTGAAGTTGGGATGTACTTGGCAATGAGTCGTCAAGCAGATCGTGAAGGTTACCCGGAGATCGCTGAAGCATTCAAACGTTACGCGTGGGAAGAAGCGGAACATGCTGCCAAATTTGCCGAGTTGCTGGGAGAATGCGTGTGGGATACCAAAACGAACTTGAAAAAACGTATGGAAGCAGAGGCAGGAGCCTGCGAGGATAAAAAACGGATCGCTACTTTAGCTAAAAAGTTGGATTTGGACGCAATCCACGATACCGTTCACGAGATGTGCAAAGACGAGGCACGCCACGGGAAAGGGTTTGAAGGACTTTACAACCGGTATTTTAAATAATCAAGGCAAAGCCTTGACGTTGCAGGTTACAGGTTCACAAGTTACAAGTTGTCTTATAAAACTTTTAATTTGTTGATTTGTAATTCATAACAAAAATCTATTTGGTAACTCGAATAGATTTTTGTTTTTTTTATACTTTGCTAGTGTAACTTTGCTTATTCACTCTCCGTATTAAAGAGCAAATTCACTTAACATGGAAATTGTATGAGAACTTATAGATGCGAAGACGTCACTTTAACAGATAAAGGCATAGACAGCAAAGGATGGTTGTGTAACCCACAAGAAAAAGGGAGAAAACCGGCAATCATAGTTTTAGGACCCAAAAATACGTCAAATACCCCGGTATCATTACAATATGCCACTAGACTGGCAAATTACGGTTACGTTGTATTGGGGTTGGAAGAAACTCAAAACGTGAGAGCCGCTATTGATTACTTGAGTTTAAAGGACGAGGTTGATCCGGATAAATTATACGCTATCGGTATTTGTAACGGTACCAACGAGGTGTTGGCAGGTACGGAAGCGGATAAACGATTAAAAGCGATAGCCCTCGTGTCCGGTTGTTACAAGCGGAAAGAGGCTTCCAAAGTAAAAATACCTACCATTGTTATTCATGGCGGTGAAAACGAGAAAGAATATCAAGCGGCTCAACGCGTGTATGACACGATTCGAGCGGAAGAGAAGCTAGCGATTTGGGAAGGTTCTGTGACTCATGCCCAATATTTTGATGATCCGCTCGTGCTGGACAAAACTGTCCGTAATGTATTCCGTTGGTTTAAAACACATTGACAACCACACTATATATTTCGAGGGGCTGCAATTGCGGCCCCTCGATTTCATTCCCACCACTTGTAAAAATGATGAACAGCCCCGTGTCCATGCCCGATCCGGTAATTCGCGGCAGCTTCTATTGCCCCATACAGGTAATTAATAGCAGCTTGCACGGCCTCTTCCATGGAGTAATCGTGAGCGAGATACGCGGCAACGGCGGATGATAGTGAACATCCCGTACCATGCGTGTTCACCGTATTGATTTTTTTCATGGTGTAACGGTATTCCCGATCGTTCTTGTAATCAACCAGCACATCGGTTATTTCTTCGCATTCCAGATGTCCTGCTTTCAAGAGAATATTGCTGGCTCCGATATTCTTCATTTTAGGGATGGAAGCGTACAGGTCTTCCTGCGTGTTAATCTTCATTCCGGACAGTATTTCAATCTCGAACGTGTTCGGGGTAATCACGGAGGCAAGCGGGAAAAGTTCCTGTTGAAGCACCGCAATGGCCTCTCGTTGCACGAGAAGATCGCCGGAAGTGGCTACCATAACCGGATCGACCACGATATGTTTTACAGGATAATCCTGCAATACTTTTACTATCGCGCGAATGACATCAACAGAATGTAACATACCGATTTTCACTGCATCAGCACCGATATCATCCAGGCAAGCCCGTATCTGTGCTTCAATAACATGAACGGGGAGAGGCTCTATCGCTTTCACTCCCACGGTATTTTGAGCGGTTACGGCAGTTATGGCAGTCATGGCAAAACAACCACAAGCGGAGATCGCTTTCAAGTCAGCTTGAATTCCGGCTCCGCCACCGCTATCCGAACCGGCTATGGATAAAACTCTTTTATAAGTCTTCATCGTAATTTGAATAATTAGAATGGTCTGGCGTACAAGATAAAGATAGTCGGACGCTTGTTGATGTCCGGTTTAACATGTTTCCAGTCCTTGATTTGCATTGTTTTTATATACTCGTTTTCTGTCGTGATATCACAAGCTACCGTGAGGCGTGTCACGGGAGAGAGAGAAGACACGATATCCTCGAATAGTTGCAGGTTGCGATAGGGTGTTTCAATAAATATCTGGGTACGGTTTTCTGCCGCGGATTGCTTCTCGTAAGTTCTCAGACTTTTTACTCGTTCCGAACGATTGACGGGAAGATAGCCGTTGAAAGAAAAATTCTGGCCGTTGCACCCGGAAGCAATAAGCGCGAGCAGGATGGAGGAGGGACCGACAAGCGGCATCACTTGATAGTTGTGGCGATGTGCCAGCGCTACCAGTTCTGCCCCCGGATCAGCGATACCGGGACATCCGGCCTCTGATATAATACCCACGTCGTTGTCTTTCAAATAAGGTATATACGCCTCAATATCCTTGATGTCCGAATGTTCGTTCAGATCCAGAAAAGTCAGTTCATCGATGTGAATTGTTTTATCTATTTTTTTCAAGTATCGACGGGTGTTTTTGACATTTTCCGTGGCAAAAATCCGGATACTTTTGATCGTGTCGATCACATCACGGGGAATAACCCCCTCGACTGTTGTTTCCCCTAGCAAATTAGGAAGCAAATATAATTTTCCCATAAATAAAATGTTTGCGGCAAATATACGGGATTATTCCGAATCTTATTAATTTCGCGATAAATAGTTGTGAACGGATGAAAGTTACGATACTAGGAAGTGGAACTTCGCAGGGCGTGCCTGTTATCGCTTGCGAATGTGATGTTTGTCGCTCGACCGACGAACACGATAAACGATTGCGGAGTTCCGTAATGATTGATATAGAGGACAAGAAATTAATCATTGATGCCGGACCCGATTTCCGGACCCAAATGCTGCAAGCGCAAGTGAAGGACGTGAGGGCATTACTGCTGACACATGAACACAAGGATCATATCGGGGGATTGGATGATATACGGGCATTTAACTGGGTGAAACAAGGTGGGGTTGACGTCTATTGTAATTATTTGACCATGAAAGCTGTTCGTAAAGATTACGATTACGCTTTCGCTAAATTCAAGTACCCGGGAGTCCCGGAAATGAATATACACGTGGTGGGCGAGGAACCTTTTCTGATTGACGATATCGAGGTTATACCGATCACGGTCATGCATTACAAACTGCCGGTCACGGCGTTTCGTATCGCTAACTTCGCGTATGTTACCGATGCCAATTATATCCCGGAGGAAAGTATGAAGAAACTGGAAGGGGTAGAATATCTTGTAATCAACGCCCTGCGGAAAGAGCCGCATCTATCGCATTTTACCTTGGGACAGGCTTTGGAGGTGGTGAAACGACTGAACGTGAAGCAGGCATACATCACGCATATCGGGCATCAAATGGGGTTACACGGTGACGTTTCGGGTGAATTACCGGATAACGTGAAGCTGGCACACGATATGTTAGTTTTTGAATTGTGAATATTGCGGGAAAAAAATTTCCTTTAATTCATCGTTTTTATTACATTTGTGGGATTTTGGGAATAATGAATTAAAAGAGTAATTTAATATTATAAATGGAAAACGTCGGAGAAAAAATTATTAAGATCAACATCGAGGAGGAGATGAAATCTTCGTACATTGACTATTCAATGTCGGTGATCGTGTCGCGTGCATTGCCTGATGTTAGGGACGGTTTGAAACCGGTACAGAGAAGGGTATTGTTTGGAATGAGCGAATTAGGTGTAACATCCGGTAAGCCATTCAAAAAGTCAGCGAGAATCGTGGGAGAGGTACTCGGAAAGTATCATCCTCACGGGGATAGCTCGGTGTACATGGCAATGGTGCGTATGGCTCAAAGATGGTCTTTGCGTTACCCGTTAGTAGACGGGCAAGGTAACTTCGGGTCAGTGGACGGGGATAGCCCTGCTGCCATGCGTTACACGGAGGCTCGCTTAATGAAGATTTCTGAAGATATTCTGGCTGATTTGGATAAGGATACGGTAAACATGATACCGAACTTTGACGAATCGTTGAAAGAACCGAGTGTTATGCCGACCAAGATACCTTTATTATTAGTGAACGGAGCTTCCGGTATCGCAGTGGGTATGGCAACGAATATGGCACCTCATAACGTAGGTGACACGGTGGACGCTATTTGTGCTTATATAGATGATAACGATATCGAAATTGATGACCTGATACGGATAATCAAAGCCCCGGATTTCCCCACGGGAGGAACGATTTACGGGTACAGCGGGGTACGGGAGTCCTACCACACGGGAAGAGGACGTATTATCGTGCGTTCCAAAACATCTATTGAAACGACTCCCCACGGACGGGAAAAAATCATTGTGCATGAAATCCCTTACATGGTGAATAAAGCCGAATTGATTTCCCGTATTGCCGATTTGGTAAATGAAAAGAAGATTGACGGTATTTCGAATATCAACGACGAATCTGACCGGAGTGGTATGCGTATCGTGATTGACTTGAAAAAAGACGCGATAGCCAACGTGGTATTGAATACCTTGTTAAAACATACAGCTCTTCAAACTTCTTTCGGGGTAAATAATATTGCTTTGGTTGGAGGACGACCCCGACTATTAAACTTGAAAGATTTGATACGTTTGTTCGTGGAGCATCGCCATGAAGTGGTAATTCGCCGTACGCAATTTGAATTGAAACAAGCGGAAGACCGGGCTCATATTCTGGAAGGATTAATTATAGCCAGTGACCATATAGATGAAGTTATCCGTATTATTCGCGCATCCAAAACGCCGGATGAGGCGAGAAATACTTTAATGGAAACTTTCTCTTTAACGGAAATTCAGGCACGGGCCATAGTGGAAATGAGATTGCGCCAATTAACAGGGCTTGAACAGGACAAACTGAGAGCGGAATACAATGATCTACTCAAGTTAATCGAGCACTTGAAGGAAATTTTGGCTAGCGTGGAACTGAGAATGCAAATCATTAAAGATGAACTTTTACAAGTAAAGGCTCAGTATAATGACGAGCGTAGAACCGATATCGTGTACGCATCCGAGGAGTTTAACCCGGAAGATTTCTATGCAGATGAAGCAGTGGTTATCACGATTTCTCACATGGGATATATCAAGCGTACCCCGCTTTCCGAGTACAAGGTACAAAATAGAGGAGGGGTAGGGTCCAAAGGTTCTGCGACTCGTGACGAGGATTTCCTCGAACACATGATTATGGCGACAATGCATAATACCATGTTGTTCTTTACCGAAAAAGGAAAGTGTTTCTGGCTGAAAGTTTGGGAAATCCCGGAAGGCTCGAAACAATCGAAAGGTCGGGCAATACAGAATCTGTTGAATATAGAGCCGGACGATAAAGTAAAAGCATATATCAACACGCTGGATTTAAAAGAAAACGACTATATTAATAGCAATTACATCGTGTTATGTTCCAAGCGGGGTATTGTCAAGAAAACCACGCTGGAAGCCTATTCTCGTCCGAGAGCAAACGGTGTGAACGCGATCACGATTAAAGACGGGGATCAACTATTAGATGCCAAGTTGACTAACGGTGAAAATGATATCATGATAGCCGTGAAATCTGGTAAAGCGATTCGTTTCCCGGAAGCAAAAGTGCGTCCCATGGGTAGAACGGCATCCGGGGTAAGAGGTATCACTCTGGATAGTGAAAAAGATGAAGTGATTGGCATGATTTGTGTTGAACCTGACAAAGCAGACGTGTTGGTTGTTTCAGAAAACGGATATGGAAAACGCTCTAGCATAGAAGACTATCGAATCACGAATCGAGGTGGCAAGGGTGTGAAAACCATTAACATGACAGATAAAACGGGAGAATTAATCGCACTATTGGATGTTACGGATGAAGATAACTTGATGATCATTAATAAATCCGGCTTGACTATCCGACTTGACGTGAGTACGCTGCGAGTTATGGGACGTAACACTCAAGGAGTGAGATTGATTAATTTGCGGAACGATGACGCTATAGCCGCTGTCGCTAAGGTTTCAGCTTCAAAAGAAGAAGAGGGACAGGAAGAAGGGCAGGAGAGTACGAATGTAGAGGAAGCCGGAGAAAACAATGAGGAATAATTATTTACAAATAATATCTAATTGGAACACAAATTTTAAACGTATGAGAAAACTAACTTTTATCATTGCCCTTCTGCTTTGCGTGAATGTGTCTTTCGCGCAAATGGGAAAAGTGACATCTGCTGTTAGCTTTTACACGCAGGGAAAGCTAGATAAAGCAAAAGAGCTAATCGATGAAGCTATCGGACATGAGAAATGTGTAAACAACCCGAAAGCACACTTCGTGAGAGGACAGATCTATCAAGGTATCTTCGAGAGCCAAGATGAAAACTACAAGAAATTATCTAAAGACCCGCTTCCGATTGTTTGGGAATCTTTCCAAAAGGTAATACAATTGGATGATAAGAAGAAATTTGAAAAAGACTTGAAGGCTCAATTTGCCAATCTTGTTGTTGACTTCACTAATCAAGGTATCATATGTTATAACGAAGGTACCAAAGTGGAAGAAGCACAAGGAGCTGAAGCGGCTAAAAGTTATTTCCAAGCAGCCTTCGATAATTTCAAAAAGACTTTGGATCTCAATGTTTCTCCTTATGGAACACAGAAAGTGGATACTGCCGTGATCTATAACGCGGGTGTTGCCGCTCATAAAGCCGGTAATGTGGATGAAGCTATCGAGTATTACAAAAAGTCTATGGAATTGGGTTACGAGGCAAACAGAATTTATGCCATGTTAGCCAGTATCTATTTAGGCAGAAGCCGCGAAGCCAAAGAAGCCGGGGATTCAATTACCGCTAAAGCAATTCAAGAAGAAGCAGTCAAGTATTTGCAAGAGGGGCACAAATTATTCCCGAATGACGAATATATGTTGATCGAACTTATCAACTATTATCTGATGGGAGATACCCCCGCGAAAGCTGAAGAATTTTTGGATGCAGCAATCAGACTGGAGCCGAATAAACCTGATTATTACCGTGCTAAAGGTCAATTATACGAGAAAATAAACCAACCTGATAAAGCAGAACAAATGTATATCAAGACGTTGGAATTGAAACCGGATGATTTCTTTGCACAGTATAACTTGGGAAATATCCAGTTGAACCGCGTAATCGAAGCACACAAGGTTGTTATGGATATCGTTGATGTTAAGGAATATAACGCAGAACTTGCCAAGATTATGGATCAATACGAGGCTGTGGTTCCTTATTTTGAAAGAGCTTTAGAATTACAACCGAACGACAAAAATACTTTGATTACTTTGAAAGAATTGTATTATCGTTTGCAAGCTAGTAAAAAGCAATATGAAAGCAAGTACAACGATACAATGTCTAAGCTTAACAACATGTAATACAGCTATATAAAAGAAGAGGGAAAACATCCCTTTTCTTTTTTATATATATTACTTATCATAATATGAATTATAAAACATTTATATAATAATCTTTTTTCTTATAGAGATTGTTTATTCTTTTAAACTTGTTATTATATTTGTAAGTTAAAACGAGGAAATTCTAAATACCTAAGAAACAAGATTCATGCAAAACAAAGTGGTGATTATTACAGGTGCATCTTCCGGTATTGGTAAAGCGTTGGTTTATGAATTTGCCAGACGCGGAGCCAAAATTTCCATGGGTGCCAGAAATACAGAGGAATTGAAAAAGATTGAGGATGACCTGAAAGCAAGCGGAACGGAAATTATTTCCGTACAGACGGACGTCACCCGTGAAACGGATTGTAAAAATCTGATAGAGAAAACTCATGAGCGTTTTGGCAGAATTGATGTCCTTGTGAATAACGCGGGAATTTCCATGCGTGCTCTATTTGAAGACTTGGAAATAGATGTTATACGTCGTTTAATGGATGTCAATTTTTGGGGAACCGTGTATTGTACGAAATATGCATTACCTTATTTATTACAGGCAAAAGGTAGTTTGGTCGGTATTATCTCCGTGGCAGGCTTCCTCGGTTTACCGGGAAGAACCGGATATTCAGCCAGTAAATTTGCTGTCCGCGGGTTCTTGAATACGTTACGTGTCGAGAACTTGAAAAAAGGTTTGCACGTACTTGTTGCCGCCCCGGGATTTACGGCATCCAATATTCGTAAAACCGCTTTAGTTGCTGACGGTAGTCAACAAGGTGACAGCCCAAGAGCCGAAAGTAAAATGATGAGTGCTGAACGATGCGCTCAAATCATTGTAAATGGAGTTGTTAAGCGGAAACGTGAAATTATTATGACATTGGTTGAAGGAAAAATATCCGTGTTTTTGAGTAAATGGTTCCCTAGCTTGCTGGATAAACTTGCTTATGGTCATATGGCAAAGGAGCCGAACTCTCCGTTCAAATAACAAGTTAATTATCTCATGAGGTTTGTTGTTGTTGTAATTATTATTTTTGCCCTATCCCAGAATACACTTTTTGCACAGGAAAAGACGGACTCTCGGGTTATAACGGTACGTCCATCGTATATTTTACCGGTCAAACATACTCGAGCAGACTCTCTTTATCACACAAAACCTCAGATAAGATACGCGTATAAACAATTGAAAAACACTCATATAGGTAATCCTGCGACTCGATACGCTCTGGAGAATCTAAAGAAAGAGCGATTAAAGTACTATGAACTCAACCGGGCAATTAATACGTTGAGAGATTATGCAGAAAACGAGCATATTAAATATATGCTCGATTACGTGAGGAGTTATTTCAAAACAGTACAGGCAAAGGAAGAAGCTATCAAAAGAATACAGGAACGCATATCGAAAGATAGTATTGATTTTTACAAACAACATCCGGACTTGGATTCATTACGCTTGTTGGACTCAGCCCGGTATGATATATTTCTAAACCCGAATTTGGAAGCGCTTGTAGCATTTATGGAACAGGATGAAAACTACCAATGGATGAAAGAGAGAAGTCGTGATTCTGTTCTGGTTTCCGTGTTGGGTGTATCCAATCGTTCTAAAAATATTTGGTTGAACACGGGACGTACGGAGTATCATCGTTTAATGACAGAAAATTTCCGTGGGGATACGATTAGCGGTTGGATAAAAACCCTACCTGATGGTAAACAGATGAAGTTCTTTTTGGATGGAGATGTTTATCAAACCAAGAAATTTGCCATATTGCAAGAACCGCGCGAGGAACCGTTACTCGTGGCATCCGATTCGATCTATTTTGTTCTCGCCGAGATGAAGATCGGGACACTCGAAAGACGGCATTGGACTTATTATTCCGATGTCACGTTGTCTTTCGGACAAGGTTTTATTAGTGACAACTGGGCAAGTGGAGGTGAAAGTTCTCTTTCTATTCTCTCTGATTTAAAGTATTTTATTAATTATAAAAAGAAAACCACGACATGGGAAAATTCATTCCGTTATCGTTTGGGGGCGCTGAAAAGCGGAAGCGAGGAATTGAGTAAAAATGAAGATAAATTAGAGATACAATCAAAAGTCGGTGTAAAAGCTTTCAGACATTGGAATTATGCCACGCAGTTTGATCTGAATACTGTTCTGTTTAATTCTTACAATGCTTCGGATCGGGAAACCGTGATTGCCAATTTTTTGTCACCTTGTAATTTTACGTTATCTTTGGGTTTGGACTTTAAACCCAAGGATAATATTTCATTGTATCTCTCTCCTATTGCCGGACAATGGGTATATGTACGGGATACAAATAAAGTGGATGTAACCCGGTATGGTATTGAAGCCGGGAAAAGATATAAAAGTGATGCCGGTGCCAAGATAGAATTGAAGAACAAACATTC
Source organism: uncultured Butyricimonas sp. (assembly GCF_959596855.1). Taxonomy (NCBI): domain Bacteria; kingdom Pseudomonadati; phylum Bacteroidota; class Bacteroidia; order Bacteroidales; family Odoribacteraceae; genus Butyricimonas; species uncultured Butyricimonas sp. Next base: position 4,434 of record NZ_CAUFYA010000052.1, on the reverse strand, counting down.
TCTCTTCAATTTTCTTGACATAGACAATCACTTGATGTTATTCTCAAGTTATTACGAGCAGCCGGAAAAACTGACGGTTGACTGGCGTCTGACATTGAAATTCAAGATAAATTATTTCATGCAGACTTCGATATATGCCAACGCAGTGTATAATCAAAACGATTCGAAAAAAATACAGTTTAAAGAAACATTGAATTTAGGAGTACATTTTAGATTTTAGCATTATGATGAACTTTGATACTTGTGAGATAAATAATATCGTGATTCACGATATCGGTAATAAATACGAGGATGGTCAAATACGCCTTTCCGAGTCATGTTTTCTGCCGGATGATGCGGACGTACACAACCTATTGAAAAGTTATTTCCTCTCCCCTTTCAAGAAAGACGCTTATTATCGTTTTGCACCCGTGGAGGACGACTTGTATAATAACTTGGTATATAGTACTGTAAGTTCTGTTTTTGAAGATGAATCCAATCTATACGAGGCTTCCGTGAATATCGCGCAACATTTGTTTGACCAATCCAATCATCCGAATATCAAGGCGGGAGAACTCTATATGGTGCATTTCAAAAACTGTGTGTTGGAAGAAGGTCCTTGTGATGCCGTTGGTATCTTCAAGTCCGAAACAAAAGATACTTTCTTGAAAATTATTCTTAATGAGAATAGTTACCAGCTTGAAAGTGAACGAGGTATTAATATCAAGAAATTGGATAAAGCTTGTCTGGTATTCAATGTTGACGGGGAAAACGGTTATCGGGTAAGCATTCTCGATAAAACGAACTCCTCGGAAGCTGTTTATTGGACAACGGATTTCTTGGGGTTGGAACAGTGTGATGATAACTATTTCCAGACATCCAACTACTTGAAACTTTGCAAAGATTTCGTGCAAGAGGTTTATAATCAAGAAAATGATATCCCGAAAGCAGACCAGATTGATATGTTGAATCGCTCGATAGATTATTTTAAAAAGGCGGACGTGTTTAACGAGAACCTTTTCAAGGATGAAGTTGTCAATGATCCACAGATAATCAATGCTTTCGAAGATTTCAAAAATTATTACGAGGAAAAGAACGAATTGTCTTTAAAAGACCAGTTCGATGTTTCCAACAGTGCGGTTAAAGATGAAAAGAGATTCTTCAAGCATATATTGAAATTGGATAAGAATTTTCACGTGTATATACACGGGCAAAAGAAATATATTGAAAAAGGATATGATTCCGCCCGTGATATGAATTACTATAAATTATATTTCAGGGAAGAAAATTAATTATGAGTAAGATAGTAAAAAGAATTCTTGTATTTGTTATAATAATCATGGCGTTAGTGGCTGTCATGGGTGGAATCGGTTATTATTACGTGTTCTCCCCTAATACTGTCGTGACAGATGATGGAATTCTTTATATCCGGGATAGTAATTCTGTCGCTCAAGTGTTTAAAACACTGCGAAGCCGGGGATACATCAAGAATCCCAATACCCTCAGTAGCGTGGCGAAACTGAAGAAGTTTTCTTCTTCTGTAAAATCCGGAAAATATAAAATCCGTGATGGAATGAACAACAACGAACTGGTTAATATGTTTCGGGTGGGAAATCAAGTTCCGGTTCATTTTACCTTTAATAATATGCGGACTATTGAAGAGTTTGCCGATGAAGCTCAAGAAGAATTGGCTGTTTCCAAAGATGAATTAATGGCTTTACTGACAGATTCGGACGTTCTCGCAGAATTAGGGTTCAATTCGAATACCATTTTGGCGATGTTTATTCCAAATACGTACGAGATTTATTGGAATATCCCGGCCATGGATTTGCTAAAACGGATGAAAAAAGAATATGCCCGCTTCTGGAATGAAAACCGTATGGCAAAAGCCAGAGAAATAGGATTAAGTCCCGAAGAGGTGATCACGTTAGCTTCAATTATAGAAGAAGAGACTGTAAAGGCAGAAGAATACCCTGTCATCGCCGGAGTTTACATGAACAGATTAAACAAAGGAATAAAATTAGATGCTTGTCCCACGTTGAAATTCGTGCTCGGTGATTTCACGATCAGCCGTATTCTGGACCGTCATATGCAAATAGATTCTCCTTATAATACTTATATGTATGCCGGACTGCCCCCCGGCCCTATTCGTATGGCTTCAATAAAAGTTATAGATAGTGTTCTGAATTATCAGAAACACGATTATTTATTCTTTTGCGCGAAAAGTGATTTTTCCGGCTACCATAATTTCTCCCGTACACTTCGGCAACACAATGCCTATGCCCGGGAGTACCATCGAGAGTTGAATAAACGCAAGATATGGAAGTAGAAAGAAAATCTAAAATTGAGGATTTCTTTGTAAATCCAAACAAAAGTGCTAACTTTGCGGGCGATAAAATAATTTTTATTAGATTAATGTATTAATAAACAATCAGTTATGTTGAATCATTACGAAACCGTTTTCATCACAACTCCCGTTTTATCTGAAATACAGGTAAAGGAAGCGGTAGAAAAATTCAAGGCTGTTATTACCGAAAATGGAGGTAATATCGAGCACGAGGAGGCTTGGGGTCTACGCAAGCTGGCTTATCCAATCCAAAAGAAGACGACAGGTTTTTATCACTTGTTTCAATTCGAAGGAGAAGGAACTTTAGTTGATAAACTGGAGACTTCTTACAGACGAGACGAAAAAGTGATTCGTTTCTTGACGTTCAGATTAGACAAGTATGCTTACGAGTATGCATTGAAAAGAAGAGCAAAAAATCAAGTAAAACAAGAGGAGAAATAAGCCATGGCACAGAACGAAAGTGAAATTAGATATTTAACCCCCCCAACGGTTGAAATCAAAAAGAAAAAGTACTGTCGATTCAAAAAAGCAAAAATCAAATTTATCGACTACAAGGATCCGGAATTTTTAAAGAAATTCTTGAACGAACAAGGCAAGATTCTTCCCAGAAGAATTACTGGAACTTCTGTAAAGTACCAAAAGAAAGTAGCAACCGCAGTGAAGAGAGCAAGACATCTTGCTTTGTTGCCCTACTTAACCGACTTGATGAAATAATTTTAAGGAAGGAGGACACAAATGGAGATAATTTTATTGACAGATATAGCAAACTTGGGACATAAGGATGACATCGTTGATGTTAAGCAAGGTTACGGTCGTAACTATCTTATCCCTCAAGGCTATGCTATTTTAGCAACCCCTTCAGCAAGAAAAGTTGTAGCGGAAAACTTGAGACAAAGAGCTCACAAAGAAGCTAAATTAAAAGCTGAAGCAGAAGAATTAGCAGCACAATTAGCAGAAGTAAAACTTACCATCGGTGCTAAAACCAGTTCTACCGGTAAGATTTTCGGTTCTGTAAACAGTATCATGATTTCTGAAAGTCTGAAAGAGAAAGGATTCGATATCGACCGGAAGAAAATCGTACTGAAAGACGTAAAAGAAATAGGAACTTACACCGCTCTTATCAAACTTCATAGAGAAGTAAAAATTGATGTAGAGTTCGAAGTAGTTTCCGAATAAATTAAAACAAGTCATTAACAAGACTTAAACGCATTTCCAAACATATTCCAAACGCTAAAAGCACCCCTCAAAGGGTGCTTTTTTTGTGAGAAAAGTCGTATCTTTGTAGATATTTTGGAAGGACAGATATGAGTAAGCAGAGAATAGAGTTGAAAGGAATACGGGTGCATAACCTGAAAAATATAGATCTTGACATTAAATTGAACCAGTTGGTGGTTATTACCGGGGTTTCCGGTAGCGGTAAATCATCACTGGCTTTTGATACGTTATATGCCGAAGGACAGCGGCGTTACGTGGAAAGTCTTTCTTCGTATGCGCGCCAATTTCTTGGAAGATTGAATAAACCGGAATGCGATTACATTAAAGGTATCCCCCCTGCCGTTGCCATCGAGCAGAAAGTAAACACATCGAACCCGCGTTCAACGGTGGGAACATCCACGGAACTTTATGACTATATTAAACTTCTGTATGCCAGAATGGGGAAAACCTTTTCACCTGTTTCCGGTGAAGAAGTAAAACGTCATAGCGTGGATGATATAAGCCAGTATATACTGGATCAAGACATGGAACAGACCGTCATTATCATGGCAAAATCCAAAGACATGACGGACGATGGACTTCCTCTCTTGGTCAGTCAAGGATTTTCGAGAATTAAATACGGGGACGAATTTATCCGTATTTCCGATTTGATTGATAAAAATGAATCACTTGATCCCGGCAAAGAGATTTTTCTAGTGATAGACAGGCTTCGGATAAGCCATGAGAAAGATACCGTTTCAAGAATCAAAGACTCTATAGAAACCGCTTTATACGAGGGTAACGGAACTTGTTACGTGGAAATAGACGGAAAGATAAAGTCTTTTTCGAATAAGTTTGAAGCCGACGGAATCACGTTCCAAATCCCGACAATAAACACGTTCAGTTTCAATTCT
>NZ_CAUFYA010000051.1:0-36610 GCF_959596855.1 uncultured Butyricimonas sp. | reverse complement strand
AAGGGACGTTGGAATTTTCTTTTATCGGTTTTAAAAGGGAAACGTTGGACTTTTTTGAGAGAACGGCGAAAGATACACTTCGTATTATCATGAAAGAAGAGAGTCAGGAATTGGATGAAACGGTAGTCGTGGCGTTCGGTACACAGAAAAAAGAGAGTGTGGTATCGGCTATCACGACGGTACGTCCGATGGATTTGAAGTCCTCTAATAGTGACTTGACTTCAAGTTTCGCTGGTAAAATCGCCGGAATGATCGGTTGGCAAACGGGAGGTCTTCCTGCCGCTTTGACCGAGGAAGAGATGAATACTAAATTTTATATTCGGGGAATCACGTCATTTCAGACCGGGGCGAATATAGATCCGTTGATTCTGTTGGATGGAGTGGAATCTTCCAAGTTGGACTTGGCACGTATTGCCCCGGAGGATATTGAATCTTTCAGCGTGATGAAAGATGCCTCAGCCACGGCTATGTATGGTGCCCGTGGAGCGAATGGTGTGATTTTAGTGACCACGAAGAAAGGACAGGAGGGAAGCGTGTATGCCACGGCTCGTTACGAGGCTGTATTTTCGATGCCGACAAAAGAACTTGATGTGGTGGATCCGATTGATTACATGAAAATGTATAATCAGGCTTTGCTTGCTCGCGACCCATTGGCAACTCCTAAATATAGCGTAGAACGGATAAATCGTACAGCCTCTGGTAAGTATCCTTCTTGGGTGTATCCGGCTAACGACTGGTATAAAATCATGTTTAAGGATTATAATACAAACCATCATTTAGGGGTGAATATTCGCGGAGGAGGAAAAGTGCTTCAGTACTATGCTTCCGTGAATTACAATCGTGATATGGGTATGTTGAAAACGGACAAATTAAATGATTTTGACTGTAATATCACGAATAATCAAACTTCGTTCAGGGCTAATTTGAATATAGATTTAAAAGCTGGTATTAAATTAGTGGTTAATTCATCGACGACAATAGATAAATACCATGGTCCGCTAGAGAGTGTTACTCAAGCTTATTCATTAGCGTTTAATGCTTCTCCCGTGGATTTCGCTCCTCTTTATCCCGGAGATGATACTTACAATTGGCCTCATCTTCGTTTCGGGGCAACGGAGTCTGAGAAGCAAATTAATCCTTATATGCAATTGCATAGAGGGTATCTGGAAAGAACACGTTATTCTACAACCAATAGGGCAGAATATATTCATAATCTTTCCAGTCTCGTGAAAGGTTTGGAAGCGAGAGCAAGTGTTTCCGTGTCGCAAGCCGGTTATTACACTACCGGTTTTAGAACTGTCCCTGCCCAATATTCCCTGCTTAATTACGATTTTGAAACGGGTAAACATACTTTACAAGATTTATCTACAACGTCTTATAGGGCTTTAACGATAGATTCTGATGCAAGGGTTTCAACAACTAACACGAGAGTAACGTATGAAGCACGCTTACTGCATACGGCGGCTTGGAAGGAACATCAAACTTCCTTAACAGCTGTTTTTCAAGCTTCGGAATATACTTATACACCGATTCAGAAAGTATTGGATGGAATGCCACAACGTAACTTGACGTATTCGATGCGTGGTAGCTACGGGTATAAAGACCGTTATTTTGTTGAAGGCAGTTTTGGATATAACGGTTCAGAACGTTTTGCCGAAAATAACCAAATGGGCTTTTTCCCTGCTGGTGGGATTGCATGGGTTGTAACTAGCGAACCGTTTATGGCGTCTACGTCTAAATGGCTGGATTTTTTGAAGTTCAGGGCATCCTACGGGCAAGTCGGTAATGATGGTATAGTGACCTCTCCCCGCTTTGTTTATTTGCCTAATTTAGTGGGACAAATGGGATATACGGATCCGGAATCCGGTACAGGTGGTAGTGCTTTTGTGGCTAGAAAAGTGCTGTATTATGCTAACGAGAAAATTAAATGGGAAATTGCGGAACAAGTAAATTTGGGTATCGAAACGAAGTTGTTTAAAGGTCTTGTAGAATTCACTTTAGATGCTTACCAAGAAATCAGGCATAATATTATAGGGTACCGTACGAATGTACCGGCAAACATGGGTATCGAGTATTCTCAATTGGATAATATCGGTAAATCCCGTTCTCGTGGAATTGATTTTTCCGGTAAAATACAACATGCCTTCACGCCTGATTTTTGGATTATTTTGAATGGAACCCTTACCTATAATAAAGTGGTGTATAAAACTATCGAAGAGGCCAGTGATAAACCTGTATGGCAAAAGAAGGTGGGAAAAGAAATTTCCCAAGCGATAGGGTACATTGCGGAAGGGGTATTTCAAGATCAGGCGGAGATAGATAATTCACCCGAACAAAGTGGTGATGTGAAGCCCGGGGATATCCGCTATCGCGATATTAATGGCGACGGCATGATTGATGTGAACGATGCCACGTTTATCGGTTTCCCGGAGACACCCCGGTTGATATATGGTTTTCACGGATTTATCAATTATAAAAATTTTGAATTCAGTTTTGCGTTTCAAGGCTCGGGCAAGCGTTCGTTTTTCATGAATCCGGAGAAATTATCGCCGTTTGTTGATGACCACGCTATGCTGACGGCTATTTATAAAGACCATTGGTCGGAAGATAATATGACTAAAAAGCCGTTTTGGCCCCGGTTGTCGACATATAATTTAGTACAACATAATCCCGAGGAAAATTGGTATAATAGTCAGGCGTCCGAAGTCCGTAAGAGTACATATTTTATGCGGGAATGTCGGTTCTTGCGTTGTACTTCTTTGGAGGTGGCGTACAATATGCCGCGGAAATTGATGGAGCGGTGGAAATTGCAGAACGTGAAATTTTTTGCACGAGCCAATAATCCGTTCTTGATATCTAATTTTAAAATATGGGATGTTGAATTAGGTGAAAACGGTTTTAATTATCCGATTCAAAGAACCTATACGGTAGGCTTGAATTTTAGTTTCTAATTTTAATGCACGATGATTATGAAGCACTTTTATTCGTTATTGTTGATATTAACCATCCTTTTTCCCGGGTGTAACTACTTGGATGTCGTTCCGGATAATGACATTGAAACGGTTGAAACCATTTTTGAAAAACGAGATCAGGCAGAAAATTGGTTTAAATATTGTCACACCTTCTTGTCGCCTTATACAACTTCCATTATCTCTAATCCGGCTTACACCGGGGCAGACGAGGTGGTAGCCGGTGATTTTATTCGGCAGCAATTCGCGTATAATTGGGCAGGTTTTTATATAGGAGATGGTTTACAAATGACAGCGGAGCCTTACGGGAATATTTGGAGAAAGGATGCAGCTTACAATGCAATCCGCTATTGTAACACTTTTTTGGAGAAGATCGGCGGTGTATATAACATGGAAGAACAAGAGAAAGTGCTGTGGTCTGCTGAAATAAAGGCACTTAAGGCACATTATTATTTTGAATTGCTTCGCCGGTACGGCCCTATTATCTTGGTTCCGAAGAATGTTGCCACAAATGCCAGTATCGGGGAAATGAAACAACCTCGCGCTCCGTTTGATACTTGTGTCGAAGAAATCGTTACTTTGTTGGATGAAGCGATGAAGGATTTGCCCCCGATGAATCAAAAATCAGTAAGCCGTAGGGCGTATCACAGTTTGGAATCGGCGGCGGCACTCAAGGCTATGACTTTGTTTTATGCGGCTTCTCCTTTGTTTAACGGGAATCCGGCTTTGGCGAATTTTACCAGTAAAAGTGGGGAAAACTTTTTCAACCCAACTCCTGACCGGGAAAAGTGGAAGCGTGCAGCGGAGGCTGTTGATACGGCTTTGATGATTTGTTTGGAAAATGGTAAGAAACTTATATCTAATAAGACGGATGGGGCAGCAGAAGATGATCGAGGGTTACGTGATATTATGTTAGACATCGAGGAGTCATCTTTAGCAAGAAATTTTGAAAGTAGCGAAGCTATTTTTATGATTCAGTATGAGAATCGTGCTACGACATCATGGACAAGGTGGACACGCCCCTATTTCAGAAGTGGGACGCCTGATTATAATGCGAATCTTATCGGGTGTATTGCCCCAAGTATTAAAATGGTCGAGATGTATTACACCGAGCATGGCGTGCCTATAGATGAAGATCGTACATGGGATTATTCTTCTCGTTATCAAATAGGAAAAGAAACAGATACTAAATATAGAAACGTTGTTTTGCTTGATGCTGATAGTGTGTTACGTTTGCATCTTCGCAGGGAACCTCGTTTTTATGCACATATCGCGGCAGATCGCTGTTATTTCCAAAGGGGAGAGACTATTCATGCGGAGAATGATCTTGTGAGAGCTTATCAAGGTGAACGATTCGGGACGTTATATACACGAATTTCCAATTCTCAAGCGCAGAATTTGACGGGATATTACATGAAAAAAGGTTCTCGTTCCTCTCAAAGTAATTTAGATTACAAAAATACGTTCTCTAATGAAGAGGCTTGTGTGCTTATCCGTTTGGCAGATCTTTATTTGATGAAAGCGGAGGCTTGGAACGAGTATTTGGAGGTTCCCGATAAGGAACACGTCTATGATCCGTTGAATGCGGTGCGTGAAAGGGCCGGAATTCCTGATGTGGAGGAGGCATGGCAGAATTACTCTACGGATCCGGGAAAGGAGAGAACGAAGCTCGGTATGCGTCAGATTATTAGGCAGGAGTGGAACGTGGAGTTTGCTTTTGAAGGCAGACGTTTTTGGAATTTACGTCGTTGGTTGACGGCTGCTGAAGAATTGAATGCGAAACTTTACGGGTGGCTTGTTACCGGGAAGACCCAAAGACAATTCTATAATAATTTCGAGGGACCTGTGGTGGTGTGGTCTAAAAGACAATTTATAGCCCCGAGAGATTATCTTTTCCCGATTCGTAGCGAGGAGATTCTTATTTCGGGTTGCGAGCAAAATCCCAATTGGTAAATAGATAAAAGATTAAAAAATATGAAAAAGTTGATGTATATGTTATTGGCGCTTTGGGCGTTTTACGGTTGTCAGGATGACGATGCTTATTTTGAAACCTCGATACCGGCTGAAAATTTGTCTTTTACTCCTATCCCGGGAGGAGCTATTATGCATTACAAGTTACCTTCCGACGGGGACATTCTTTATATTCGTGTACGTTACGAGGATGCTTTCGGTAAAGCGATGATTTGCTCCGGTAGTTACGCGTGTGATTCCTTGGTTTTATTGGGTTTTAATGAAGCGCAAAAAGGAGTACCAGCTCGAGTGACCCTTTGTAATAATGATGATTTGGAGTCGGAACCCGTGGAGGTAACTTTTGACACGAAAGATTCGGGACCGGTATCTTTCTTTGATCATTTGGAAGTTTATCCTGCTTGGGGTAGTATTTGCCTCAACTATGATATTAAAGAAGAGTCAAAGGGAATGGCGCATGTGTTTTATGTTGGAGAAGATCCCGTGAGTAAACAGCCGGACACGCTATTGATTAATAGTTTTGTCTTGGCTCAAGGAACCGGTTCTGTACAAATAACCCCTCAGCAAGTTCGTCCTTCTTATGATGTTGTGGTCCGCACGGAAGATTTTCGTGGGTATATGGTGAAAGAGAAAGTGTGGCAAAATGTAGAACCTTTACAAATTGAAAAAATAAATCCGGCTGATTTTGATTTTTATGATCCGGAAAATTTTTCAATAGAAGATCCAGTGTACAGATTAGGCAAATCATATTTGTTTGATGGTGATTTGAAAGGAGAATCCTGTTTCGGTTGGGAGGGATGGGATAATTTCTGTACTTATCTGTCGAAAGAATATTGTCTTGGCAAACCATTGTTTATTATTGACATGAAAGAACAGAAACTGCCTGCTGAATTTAGGCTTTATGCCATGTTATTTGTTAGAACTACTTTTCCCATGGGGCCTAGTCATTGGTATCCCGGATGGTTGGAAAAATACGGCGATATTTGGACGAGTTGTTATGCATCTAAATTGCCGAGTAATGTAACTGTTTACGGTTCTAATGACATGGCTGATGATGCCTCATGGGAAGAAATAGTGCATTTTGAACAAGATAGAGAGTGTGCAAACGAATCAAGGTGGTGCAAGCGTTGTAACGATGGGGATTATGCATATCAAATTTTAAGTTTGGATGCGCTCTCTTTTGCGGATCCTTGTTACATGCAATTAAGTTGTCCTGTTACTGGGAATAAATACCGTTATTTGAAATTCGTGATAAATGAAGTGTTTTATAATCCTGCGGGTTTTGAAAATGCCACGAGTGGTTCTAATTATAACAAACATGTAACTATTCACGAATTGGAAATTTATACAGCAAAATAAGGTTGTGTTATGAAATTGAAAAAATATTTATGGTTTATCGTTTCCCTGTTAATCTTTGGGGGATGTGAAAGTTTGGAAGATACGTATAGTGATTATGCTGGGGAAGGTACGATTCGTTATCTAGGAAAATGTAAAGACTTGTCTGTGAATCCCGGTTGGCAAAGATTAATCGTGAAGTGGACGAATCATGTAGATCCAGCAATAGACAAGGTTAAAGTCAGTTGGACGTTGGACGGGGTTACTAGAGATTCCTTGTTAGAGAAAGGAACCACGGAATGTAGTATACGGAATTTGGAAAATGCAACTTATGAGGTTGCCGTGCGTAGCGTGGATAAAGACGGGAATTGTTCGTTACCTGCTTTAACTAGCGAACGACCTTATACGCTTGACCACGAGAGTATAAAGTCGTTCACGCGAATGTTTGACAAATATTTCTTTGTTGGGAAGCATTTGGTGATTGTTTTTAGCGAGTGGCAAGGTGATGTTGAAACAGCCAGTTTAAATTATTATTCGGGAGGAGAACGTAAGATTTTAGAATTAGATAGCGTTTTTGTTACCGATAATAAATATTGTTTGGTTCCGGATGAGATAGATGCGGGAACAAAAGTAACGATTAACCGTAGTGGGCGATTGAGTGGATGTTCGGATTTGATTGTTTTCAATCCTTATGAATTGACACGTGATAACCGAACCTATACACCCGATTTTAAACAATGGCTCCGGGAAAAATATGGACAGTCGGAAATTACGGAAGCATTCGTGAATGCCCGAACAGAATTGGAAATAGATTATGATATAAATTCGTTTGAGGATATATTGAATTTCCCGAATTTGAAAACATTGGTCTTGGGGAAAAATCGTTATTTGAGTGAAGGAAACTTGAGTAAAAATAAGAATGCAAGTAAGGTTTCCGATCTTGAAATCAGTACGTTTGCGCTGGATGTCGCTTGTAAAGTAAATGGATTGAAGGTGGAACGCTATAACGAGCATTATTTCCCGATTGGGGAATTCTCTTTTATTGATGATCTGCCTAATCCAAAGTTTCCGGAAGACTTATCTTTCCTTAGTAGTCAAAATTGGACGTATTCTTGTTCGAATGAAGAATACGGGGAAGGAATTGATGTTATATTTGATGAAAGTTCCACGAGAGGGTGGCAACCGACACGGCATTCTAAATTTTATACTTACGAGATGGTAGTGGATATGCAAGAAATTCAGACTGTAAATGGAATCTTGGTTACCCAGAAATTGTCGGTCACTTCTGCATACGAGCCATGTATTGCTAAGAAAATCCAGATTAAAATATCTGTGGATAATAAAACTTGGAAAGATGCGACTTATGTAATAGAGAATACTTTGGGAAATACGGTAGGAGAAAGCACGATCATTACACTCCCTGTTTCCTTGCATGGTCGTTATTTGAAATTTATTGTAAGTGATCAAGCCTACAACAAAACTTTTTATACGGTATCATTGGGTAAAATAAGAATATTTTAGTTGTGTGAGGTGTATAATTTAACCTATAAATGGAGAGAAAAAGAATTGCATCTTTTTCTCTCTTCGTTTTTTAGGAAAAGTGAAAGGTTTATATAACATGTATAATCCCTTCTGAGAGGCAGCTTCTCGGATGGGTTAGGGGAGTGAAAGTGTTTTTCGTTAAGAATGGTAAGAAAACGGGAGGAGAAGAAGGAGAGAACGGGCTACAACTCCAGTACAACACTTGATGACTACCCGTTTAACACCGGAGATGTCGAATGTTAGTTGAGTATGGTTGAATGTGTGAATAAACAGCCATGCCTTATTTCTTCCCGTTTTCTGCTCATTACATAACGGGGAAGCCCGAAAAAAGTCTTTATATCGCGAGTTTCGGAATGTTTTTTTTGAGAAATCGAAGATTTGGCAGTAGGTTTATATTTTATGAACGGGCACGGACACGAAAAATCATATGATATGGTGTATTTCCTCAAATGATTTTGTATCTTTGTTCTGAATTTATCGTAGAAAAGTGGTATGAAAGTTTTCATGAAATATTGTGTGCTGCTTATTTTGGCGGTAGTCTATCTGGGACAACGGGTAGATGCCACTCGCTACATGGAAAAGGTAGTGAGCCAAGAGAGGCTTGTTTCCAATGAAAAGGAGGCTTTCGAACGCTTGGCAATGTTGACGGCGATGAACGGTAATGCGCTACCGGTGAACGTGGTGCATGAAGTGTCCAACATACAGCCTCCCTGCCGTCATTTACAAAGGAATAGTTTCTCGATTCAGTTCGAGGAGTATAAAAGGGTATTTACACCTTACTTCAGGTATGTCGAAAATGATTATCTCGACTTTTTCGCGTTAAGACAGGACGGGGGATACTACGTCTTTGCTTTGCGTGAAATCATTGTATGATTCAGGTTTATTTCGTGGGAAGACTTTGCTTGTTCGTGAACGGGTGAAGTGTGTTTTGGTGTGCTGAAATTTAAACATTATAAATTATACATAGAAATCATAATCATGGAAACAAAATTTGACTATATAGATGACGTAATCTTGAAAGTAGATGAAGGTAAAGTAGAGAAAAAGAAAAAATCACCCGTGAAACCCTTGGGCTTGTTGATCGTGGGAGCCGCTATTCTTTGGGTGGGTGCAAATCATATCAACACGGCACAAAGCGATACGCTTTCTTCTATCATTATTATGCTCGGGTTGGCTGTTGTGGGTTGGGGAATTATGGCATTTATCATTAAAAAAGAAAAGTACGTGTACAAACCGACGGGAAAAGCCATGAAAAAGCACAAAGTGTACGTGGCTGCCAATCAATCTTCACAGTTGTATGATATCATTGAACAGAATAAATTTGATAATCTTCAGTCATTGAGTCGTTCTGAACAATCCAATTTAAGTTTGGAAGTATTTTGTAGTGAAGATGAACAATACGCTTTATTGCAGGTGATGGAATTTGTTCCTTACAACGATGTGCCGAGAACTGAGGTAAAAGTTTACGAGGGAACTCCTGCCAAACAAATAGCTTACTTCTTAAAATAGAAAGGAAAACCCTTTCTATTTTGGTTTATAAAGTTTATAAGGTTCATAAAGTATTTAGAGTTAGTTACTTTATAAACTTTATAAACTTTTTAACTTTATGAACTCTTCTGTATTCCCAATTCGGCAGCTACCTTGAACATATATTCTCGGGCTTCCGCGGGATCGTTACTTATGATGCCGTCGAGGATAGCTTCTTTGATGGCATTTTTAATATCTCCGATGGCTTTGCACGGGGGTAAATTGAAGATTTCCATGATTTCCTCGCCGCTTACCGGGGGTTGGAAGTTCCGGATGGCATCTTTTTCCTCGACTTCTTTTAATTTTTGACGAACGATCCGGAAGTTGTGCATGAAGCGACGCACTTTCTCTTCGTTCTTAGAAGTTATATCCGCTTCGGCAAGGGTCATTAAATCGTCGATGTCGTCCCCGGCGTCAAATAAAAGACGGCGGACTGCCGAGTCGGTTACGATTTCTTCCGAAAGGACAATTGGACGCATGTGCAGGGATACGAGTTTTTGCACGTATTTCATTTTCTCGTTCTGGGGCAGTTTGAGGCGGTTGAATAATTTGCCGACCATGCGTTCGCCGACGTGGTTATGCCCGTGAAATGTCCAGCCTTGTCCCTGTACGAATTTTTTGGTAACGGGTTTGCCTATGTCGTGAAGCAAGGCTGCCCAGCGAAGCCATAGATTGTCTGACACCCGGCTAACGGAATCCAGCACGGTCAACGTGTGGTAGAAGTTGTCTTTATGCCCGATACCGTCCACAGACTCCACTCCCTTGAGTGCGGTGAGTTCCGGAAAGAATACATCCAGTAGCCCGGATTGTTCCAGTAATTTCAGTCCCACGGAAGGACGGGGGGATAGCATGATTTTATTGAATTCATCTATGATACGTTCTTTCGACACGATTTTCAGACGCCCTTTGTTGGCGATAATGCCCTCGAAAGTGATCGCTTCAATCGTGAAATTCAATTGCGAGGCGAAACGAACGGCTCGCATCATGCGTAGCGGATCATCCGAAAAAGTTATCACGGGGTCGAGCGGGGTTCGTAATATCCCGTCTTCCAAGTCTTGTATTCCTCCAAACGGATCGACCAGTTGCCCGTAGGTATCTTGATTTAAAGAGATCGCTAAAGCGTTTATAGTGAAGTCTCTGCGTTTTTGATCATCGTCAATGGTTCCTTCTTCCACGATCGGTTTACGGGAGTTCCTTTGATAGGATTCCTTACGTGCCCCGACAAATTCGATTTCCATTCCTTTGTATCGAAACATGGCTGTCCCGAAGTTTTTGAACACGGAAACAGTCAGATTGCCCAGTTGTTTTGCTGCGTTTTCTGCCAATTCTATCCCGCTACCTAAAACTACGATGTCAATGTCTTTGGAAGGGCGTTTTAAAATCAAGTCGCGGACATATCCCCCGATCACGTATATCTCCAAACCTTTTTCTGCTGCTATTCCGGATAAGATTTTAAAAATGGGGTGAGTTAATTGCATATTTTGAGGCATAAACTTTAGTAAACTGATTCGCGTACAAAATTATCAAGTTATCCCTTACAGACCAAATAATTTGATTCTGATTTGCGGAGGGAGATTCTTTTTCGATATATTCGCGAACAGTTTTTTAAGGATATGATGAATAGAGAAAGAAGATTTGCAGCATTGTTTGATATGGATGGAGTGGTTCTCGACACGGAAGGACAATACGATCTTTTCTGGATAGAACAGGGAAAGCGTTTTCATCCCGGAATGCCTGATTTTTACAAGAAGATTAAAGGGATGACGACGGAGAAGATTCTGGAGGATTATTTCGGGGGTAATATGGATTTGCAGCAGCAGATTTCCCAAGAGTTGGAAGAGTTCGAGGAAAAAATGAATTATCCTTACGTGCCGGGTGTCGAAAATTTTATTCGAGTATTGTTAGATCATGGCGTGAGGATTGCTTTGGTGACGAGTTCCAATAACGTGAAAATGTCGTATGCCTTGAAGGCTCACCCGGAATTTACCGAGTATTTCGAGCGAATAATTACTGCCGATAAGATCACGAAATCCAAGCCTGCTCCGGAATGTTATCTACTGGCGGCTAAAGAACTGCAGATGGAAACAGATGTTTGTTGCGTTTTCGAGGATTCTTTTGCCGGTATCGAGGCTGGACGTAATGCCCGCATGAAGGTAGTCGGGTTGGCTACAACAAACGCGAAAGAGAAGATCGAGGGAATGGTGGATCGGGTAATCGCGGATTTCACGGGATGCTCGTATGACGGGTTCGTGGATTTGATGGATGGGGGAACAATGATGTTTTAATCTTTTTTTGCAAGTCATTTAATTCTTTTTCCGAGAGATAGTGTATTAATAGTGAAGACATCGAGGATTGGTGTTATTGTTATTAATAATAAACTAAATCGAAAGCTTATGATTTTTTGTGTACTAAAAAAGCGGACAATGTTTTTTCTTACATTATTTTTATGTGTTTCATTTGTAAATGTGCAGGCTGGCACGGGGATTCCAAAAGCAAAGAATGATAAAAAAACGATGTTCAGGAGCAATGTGGCTATTTCTACTTTTCCTGTCTGGCTATCCAATCAATTACTTCACAGGCATATTCCTTTTAGCGTTAATCTTGCAGAATCCGATTACTTGTTTAATAATATTGCTTATGTGGATACGTTGTCCACAAGAAATGGATTTAATCACTCGTTTTACCGTGACGAAAGGCGGTAAGATTAAAAATTGTGTGGTGGAAAATCTTCCGGATTCTGCATTTGCAGATGAGGTGGAACGTCTTATTTTGATTTCTCGGAAATGGAGAGCCCCTGAAGAGAATGGTCGAAAGACCTCGGCAGAACAACAATTCTCCATTCCACTCGAACTAAAAGGAAGTGTCGTGATTCTTGATAAAGGACCGGAATGGGGTGAAGCTGATCAAAAAATTTATGACAAAAGGTATAATCTTACTAGGTATATACATCAGGTGGCGATGCATGTAGGAGCAAAACGTGCGGATAGTGTAAGTATGATTGAATATCCGAATCAAATGTCGTTTTTGGTAGATGGAATTTTAAAACTCAGTTTTGTCATAGATAAAGAAGGATATTTTTCGCATCTGAGATATGGGCATGATTTACCGGTTGCGGCACAATTAGACTATGTCATAACCCGGCAAATGTATCCCGGTCGTTTTTTTAGTGACGAGGTGAAATGGAAACCAGCAATGCTTGACGGAAAACCCGTGCGGGTGCGAGTGGAAGCTTGCATTGATTATAAAAAGAAAGAATTTTCATGGGATTGTTATTTGATGGATTAAATTTGAGATATACCCAAAAGAAACGGCAGCTCTTCACAGGGGCTGCCGTTTTATTTTATAGAGCAAATATTCTTATTTGACGATTCCGGAGAAGCCCATGAATGCCAAGGCTAACAATCCCGCGGTTACTAGAGCGATTGGGGTTCCTTTCATGCCTTTGGGGATAGAGGAAAGTTCCAATTGTTCGCGGATTCCGGCAAAGATGGTTAAGGCGAGCCCGAAACCGATAGCGGTAGAGGCAGCGAAAACCACGGACTCGAGTAAGTTGTAGTTTTTTTGGATAACCATGATGGCAACTCCCAGTACGGCACAGTTTGTCGTGATCAAGGGAAGAAATACTCCTAACGCCTGATAAAGCGAGGGGCTTACTTTTTTCAGAATGATCTCCACCATTTGCACGAGTGCTGCAATAATCAGGATAAACACGATAGTTTGCATGAACTCTATGTGGAACGGATCAAGTACCGTTTTTTGCACGATGAAAGTAACCAACGTGGCTAAAATCATCACGAATGTCACGGCTCCGGTCATACCTAAAGCCGTGGGAACACTCTTGGAAACCCCAAGGAACGGACAGATACCCAAGAATTGCGCCAATACGATATTATTGACAAATACTGCGGCTATGAATATAAATATGTATTCCATTTTTCTGATTTTAAATTTTAGATTTTAGATTTTAGATTGGATTTTGATTTGCAATTTAAAATCTAAAATTTACAATTAGTTGGTTTTTCTTATTCTATTAATAAACGCGATCAAGTAACCTAGCGCGATGAAAGCTCCCGGGGCTAACACGAAGATGATCATTCCGTAGTTTTCACTGTACAGGGTGATGTTGAAAATTTTTCCGCTACCCAATACTTCACGGATGCATCCCAACAAGGTCAGTGCCATCGTGAATCCCAAACCGATACCCAATCCGTCGAGCATGGAAGGAATGGCTTTGTTCTTGGAAGCAAAAGATTCGGCACGTCCCAGCACGATACAGTTTACCACGATCAACGGGATGAATAACCCGAGTGATTCGTGCAAGCTAGGTAGATAGGCTGCCATACACATATCAACGACGGTAACGAATGCTGCGATGATAACGATAAATCCGGGAATACGGATTTTATCGGGAATCGAGTTTGCCACGAGCGAGATAGCAAGGTTGGATAACACGAGCACGAAGGCGGTAGCCAATCCCATTCCCAAGCCGTTGATTGCCGACGTGGTGACTCCCAGCGTGGGGCACATCCCGAGCAATAGTACAAAGGTGGGATTTTCTTTAAAGAACCCTTTGGTAAAGTTTTGCCAGTTGTTCATATCTTTATTTTTTCGATTGTTCTACTTTTGTTTGGTATCTTTTTCCAGTGCTTTGGCTGCCCGGTTTACCGCATCCAAAAAGGCGCGGGATGAAATAGTGGCAGCCGTGATAGCGTCCACGTCCCCTCCGTCTTTTGAAACCTGCAGTCCTTTTGTTCCCGGTGTTTTACCGGTAATGTCACCTTTGGCGCCTTTCACGAACCATGTATCCATTTTGGAACCTAACCCCGGGGTTTCTTTGTGGCTCAACACGGAATAATTGTAAATTGTTCCGTCGGGAGTAAAACCTACCATTAATTCTATTTTTCCCCCGAATCCGTCGTTCGTGTAAGTTTTAATGGCTGTTCCTACTAATTCCCCGTTCTGTTTGGCAGGATAAAACTCAACTTCTTCTTCATTTTCCGAAGGTTTTACCGTGTATTTTTCTGTCATGGGGTCATTATCGAAAGTCGGGACCACGGCACGTATTGCTTGTGTCTGTTTTTCGATTTGTACCTTCTCGATTAATCCCGACGTGAATGAGTTGACAACTCCCACGGCGGCTGAGGATATGAGTGTTACCAAGAATAACACCAATACCATATTTTTAAAACTCGATTCTAATTTCTTTCCCATCATCTTGTGATTTTAAATTTTAGATTTTAAATTTTAAATTTCAAGTGTAAGTAATTTACAATCTACAATTTAAAATTTAAAATCGAACGGGTTTACAATATCTGTTGATCAACGGGGTGAAGCCGTTCATGATCAATATGGCAAATGACATTCCTTCCGGATAAGCACCGAAGGTACGGATTATCACGGTCAGTAGTCCGATACCGATACCGAAAATGATCATACCTTTATGCGTCATGGGGGATGTTACGTAATCCGTCGCCATAAAGATCGCTCCCAACATCATACCTCCCGTGAAAAGATGGAACAGGGGATCAGCAAAATGTGCGGGATTTGCCAAGTGCAATATTCCGGCAAACAGGATTACTGTGGCGAAAATTGTCACGGGGATATGCCATGTAATAATTTTACGAATCAACATATAGGCGAAACCGAGCAGAAGACCGATAGCGGCAACTTCTCCCAAGCTACCTCCCATGTTACCGATAATCATGTTGCTTGTCGAGATTCCGCTGGACGCGAGTGCATCAGCCACGGATTGCCCGTTCTTTACTGCTTCTTTCACGATAGCTAAAGGTGTAGCCCCCGTTACGGCATCTACTGTCGAAAATCCGTGAGGTACAGGCCAAGAAGTCATTTGTACCGGGAACGAGATCAATAAGAATACGCGTCCCACGAGTGCCGGGTTGAAAATATTGTTTCCCAATCCCCCGAAACTCATTTTGCCGATACCGATTGCCACGATAGCACCGATTATCACAATCCATAAAGGAAGGGATGAGGGAAGGTTGAATGCTAATAATACACCCGTGATGATAGCCGAACCGTCCCATATCGTGGGGCGTTGTTTCATCAGGTATTTCTGGATAATAAATTCAAAGATCAGACAGGCTGCCACGGAAGTAAGGGTTACCAGAATGGCTCCTATCCCGAAAAACACGATAGAAAAGATAAACGCGGGGATTAAGGCAATCAGTACCCCGTACATGTTTTTTTCTATCGAATCCCCGCCATGAATGTGAGGGGAGGGTGATATGGTGAAATTACTCATACAAATAATTTTAAATTTTAGATTTTAAATTTTAAATTGAAGACAAGTAAATTTACAATCTACAATTTAAAATTTACAATTAAATTAGTTTTTACGTGAACGTATCATTTGTCCTGTTCTGGCTTTACCCAAGCGAATCACGTCGAGTAACGGACGGTTTGCCGGGCAGGTATAGCTACAAGAACCACATTCGATGCAATCCATTATTTTTTCGGCTTCCAAAGCATCTAGCTTGTTGTGTTCGCTAAGTTGCATCAGGTAATACGGTTCCAATCCCATCGGGCATACGGTAACGCATTTCGAACAACGGATACAGTTGCGATACTCTTTCCGGACGGATTCTTCCTGCCGCATGAGTAATACTCCACTTGTTCCTTTCGTGATAGCAATGTTGGTTGTCGTCAAGGCTTTTCCCATCATCGGACCGCCACCGATCACTTTTCCCGTGTCCTCGGGAAGTCCTCCGGCTGCCTCGATGAGTTGAGAGAGCGGTGTCCCGATACGGCATAGATAGTTACCCGGTTCTTTCAGCGATTTCCCGGTAACGGTAACCACCCGTTCGAATAACGGTTTGTGTTTCATGACAGCCTCGTAAACGGCATATACTGTCCCGACGTTTTGAACGACGGCTCCCACGGCGATAGGTAGTCCGCCGGACGGAACGAATTTACCCGTGGTGGCTTGTATCAATTGTTTCTCTCCTCCTTGCGGGTATTGTATTTTTAACGGGCATATCTCGATACCATCGCTCAATCTGGCGTGTTTGCCAAGTTCTTCGATAGCGTCTTTTTTATTGTTCTCGATGCCCACGATAGCACGTTTCACGTTAAGAGCTTTCATTAGCAGTTCAATCCCGGCGATAAGCTCTTTCCCGTGTTCCAGCATCAGACGGTGGTCTGCCGTTAAATACGGTTCACATTCGACACCGTTGATGATTAATACTTCAGCCGTGTTTCCGGGAGGCGGGGATAATTTCACTTGCGTGGGAAACGTTGCTCCCCCCATACCCACGATACCGGCGGCACTGATAGCCGCGATGATTTCTTCTTTCGTGAAAGTATTGGGATGCTTCGCGAGCGGTTCCTTCAATATATTCTCGTCCCATTCGTCACCCTCGACTTTTATCGAGATCGCTGGTCTGGGATAACCACTGGCATCCACCACGGGATCGATACTCGTGACTGTCCCCGATACGGAACTGTGGATGTTGGCGGAAATGAATCCGGCGGCTTGACCGATAAGTTGTCCTACTTTAACTGTATCACCTTTTTTCACCGTGGGAACGGCAGGTGCCCCGATATGTTGAGATAGTGGTATGATCACTTGTTCGGGAAGGGGTAGCGTGATGATTTCCCCTTGTGCTGATAATTTATTTTCAGGTGGGTGTACACCCCCAATTTTAAATGTCTTAAGCACGGTGTATTAATTTTAGATTTACGATTTTAAATTTTAGTTTGAATCGGCAATCACTGAATCGATTCGTTGTTTTTCACTTCCGTGGTCGCTAGTTCGGTAATCTTTCTCGGGGGGAAGTTTACCTCGTGGATCGCGTGTGTCGGGCATACGCTCACGCACTTCCGGCAAAGTTTACACTTGCGGAAGTCGATGTAAGCCAAGTTGTTTTCCAAGGTTATTGCCTCGAAAGGACATTCTTTGACGCATTTCCCACAACCGATGCAGGCAACCGTACAAGCTTTGCGGGCGATGTTTCCCTTGTCTTTGTTCACGCAACACACGAAAACCCGGCGATCTTTGGGACCCTTGTTTCGCAATTCGATAATGTTTCTCGGGCAAGCTTTGACGCAAGCACCGCAGGCAACACAATTTTCTTCGGAAACAACGGGCAGACCGTTGGCGTCCATGTGAATGGCATCGAAAGCGCAGACGTTGACGCAGTCGCCACAACCAAGGCAACCGTACGTACAATCGGTTTCTCCCCGGTAGAGAGAATGTTCGATAGCACACGATTTGTACCCGTCGTACGTGCTCGTGCGTGGACGATTGTCACACGTGCCGTTGCATTTCACGACAGCAATCTGTGGTGTCTGTGCTGTTACTTCCATGCCTAAAGCGGAAGCGACTTTCGCCATCGTATCCGCTCCTCCCACCGGACAAAACAGTCCGTCTAATGAAGTGGCTTTCACCGTGGCTTCCGCGAAACCCCTACACCCGGGTTTGCCGCATCCCCCGCAATTCGCGCCGGGAAGGATACTTTCCACGATATCGATTCTAGGATCTTCTTCGACCTTAAACTTTTGTGCCACGAAATACAGGATTACGGCAGCCGCAATACCAATGGCACACAAAGAAATAATAGTGTAGATAATGGTAGTAGTCATCATAAAGGTGTTTATTTTGTCTCCTCTAGTTTGTTATAGCGCCCGTAAAGTTATTATTTTTTTTCTAGGTTATGCTATTTTAACCTTGAATTTTATTTTCCGGGTGAAGCTATTCCTGCATAAATATAGGATAACAAAGTAAACAGCAACGGCTAAAAGTACAATTGCGGCGGCTATAACTTCACTTGTCCCCGCCGTGATCAAGAGGGCAAGAAGTACTATTATTAACGCGGACGGAATGATATAAGCAAACGCGACCGAGAGCATGGCATTGCGGGTGCTGGCGGTAACAATAACTTTGTCGCCGACAGCCACGGGAACATTCGGTTTTTCCGCCGTGATATTCTTTTGTGCTACTTCCGACAGTCCACACGCTCCCTTGGAATGACAAGAAGCACACGCCGATTGATTTTGTATCTGCACGATAATGGCGTTATCTTCTACTTTTATAACAATTCCGTCGTGTTCTATTGTGTCCTTTGCTGCCATGATGAGTTTTTAAGGTTTATAAAGTTCATAAAGTTACCCCTTCGGGGGGTAAAGTTTATACGATACACGTACTATAAAGTATTCACGAGTTTTTCACCTTATAAACTTTACAAACCTTATGAACTTTATGAACTTATTTATTTCTTTCGCATAAATATTTGAATCGGCACCCCGGTGAAATTCCAGTGTTCACGGATTTTGTTTTCCAAGAAACGTTTGTACGGTTCTTTCACGTATTGCGGTAAGTTGCAATAAAACGCGAAAGTCGGCGTTTTCGTGGGTAATTGAGTCACGTACTTTATGCGGATGTATTTTCCTTTTAAACTTGGTGGGGGGTAGTTCTCGATTTCCTCCAACATGATGCGGTTCAATTCTGAGGTTTTCAGTTTTTGAGCCCGGTTGCGATAGGTTTCAATGGCGGCTTCCAGTGCTTTTAGTAAACGTTGTTTCGTGAGTGCGGAAGTGAAAATGATCTCTACATCATTGAATGGCGCCATTTTAGCACGCAGGTCTTTCTCGAAGTTAATCGTTGTTTTATTATCTTTTTCGATTAAGTCCCACTTGTTTACCAGTACCACGACACCTTTTTGGTTGCGCTCTATCAAGTGGAATATATTCAAATCCTGAGCTTCCATACCCCGGGTGGCATCAATCAGTAACATACAGACGTCACTGTCCTCTATGGCACGCACGGAACGCATCACGGAATAGAATTCCACGTCCTCGTTTACTTTGGCTTTTTTACGTAGTCCGGCAGTATCCACCAACAAGAAATCATGCCCGAAGCGGTTGTACCGGGTGGTCAGCGTGTCACGGGTAGTCCCCGCGATGTCCGTAACAATATTCCGTTCCTTGTCTATCAGGGCGTTAATGGTGGAAGATTTTCCCACGTTAGGGCGTCCCACGATAGCGATTTTGGGAAGTTCATCCTCGTCTTCCAACGGGTCGCTCGTGAAATGAGATACCAGTTTATCAAGTAATTCACCGGTTCCGGAACCGTTTATAGATGAGATCGGGAATATTTCTTCCCCGACACCCAGCTTATAGAATTCGTGGACATCATAAAGACGTTCGCCATTATCCACCTTGTTGGCGATGAGGTAAACAGGCTTCGTGACCTTTCGCAGCATACGGGCGAAACTGTAATCCAGATCGGTTATTCCTAATTCCACGTCACACACGAACAGAATCACGTCTGCCTCGTCCATGGCCAGCAGTACCTGTTTGTTGATCTCTTCCTCGAAAATATCTGAGCTGTTAGAAACGTACCCACCCGTGTCAATAACGGAAAAATCTTTACCGTTCCACACTGATTTCCCGTAATTCCGGTCACGGGTCACACCGCTTTCCTCGTTCACGATGGCTACTCGTCCACCGACCAAGCGATTGAAAAGTGTTGATTTTCCCACGTTGGGGCGTCCTACTATGGCAACAATATTACTCATTTCCAATTTTAGTTATTAATGTTATAGTTGTTTGTAACCGAAGCGTTTCAAATCGTTTTCTTTGTTCCGCCAGTCTTTCAGTACTTTGACGTAAAGGTTAAGGAACACTTTCTTGGCGAAGAAAGCTTCGATGTCTACTCGGGCTTCCGTGCCTACTTTTTTCAAGGCGGCACCTTGGTGTCCGATGATAATGCCTTTCTGTGAATCACGTTCGACGTTAATTACCGCCATGATATTGATTCTTTTGGCTTCTTCTTTGAATTCTTCTACGACCACCTCGACGGAGTAGGGGATTTCCTTGTCGTAGTGCAACAGGATTTTTTCCCGTATGATTTCCGTCACGAAGAAACGAGCGGGCATATCGGTTATTTCTTCTTTATCGAAATAAGGTTCTCCGACGGGAAGCAATTCCAGTATCCGCTTGTACAGGTTGTCGACGTTGAAGTTCTCGGTTGCCGAGATGGGGAATATTTCCGCTTGCGGGATGATTTCCTTCCATTTCGCGAACAGGGCATCCAGCTTATCCGGCGTGGTCAGATCAATTTTGTTCAATACCAACAAGATGGGTACTTCGCTTTGCTTCACTTTATCGATGAAGTCTGCGTTCTTCTCGAAATTTTCCACCACGTCGGTCACGTAGAGAATAATATCCGCGTCAATAATGGCGGTTTTCGAGAAGTCCAGCATGTATTCCTGCATCTTGTAGCTTGGTTTCACGACTCCCGGGGTGTCGGAAAACACGATTTGAAAATCCTCTCCGTTCACGATACCTTTAATGCGGTGGCGCGTCGTTTGGGATTTAGATGTGATAATCGATAATTTTTCCCCGACTAATCGATTCATCAAGGTGGATTTCCCCACGTTGGGGTTTCCTAAAATATTGACAAAACCTGCTTTATGCTCCATGTACTCAAAAATTTATTGGGCACAAAAGTACAATTAAAAATTGGAATTGAGAAATTTGTACTTCTAAGTTGGATGGTCTGAAGTAAAATGTAAGGTCTGATTAACCTTAAATCTCGGGTATTTCTACCGTAATACTATATCTACTCGCTTACGGGCTCGCTATAAATCACTTCTTCCACCGTTAGGTAAGGGCGAAAGAAGTGAGGTGTATCGACCCGGTAAGCGTGTAGAAGTAGGATTACCCTAGGATTACTCGAGTAATACCATGTGTTTATTTATAGGTATATTCTATCTTTTCCGTGTTGGCGGGATTTTGAGGATCGGTTTTAGCGATCCATGCCCCGGTGTTGTCGTACTCGTATTTGTATTGCGGATCGACTTGATTACCGAATTCATCGTAATGGATGGTAATGTTACCCGTGATTTTTTCGTTTTGCAAATTTTCCTTCTCGTATGATATAACGGTCAAGTAACCATATGGGTTGTAATCGTAATGTGATGTTTGTTTCGTGATCGGGTTGTGGATGTCCGGTTTGAGGTTTATTTTGATTTCTTGTGTTAAACGTCCCTTGTTGTCATATGTCAAGTCGGTCTGGGCGTATATTTGCCCGTTGTCGTATTCTTGTATTTGAACGAGTTGTCCTTGATTGTTATAGGTTTCCGTGTGACTCTTGTCGTTATTCCATTTGATGTTTTTCATGCTGATATGCCCTTGTATGTTGTATTGACAACTTACTTGACACAGAATATTTCCGGATAGGGAATCCACGGATTCTTCCTCGAAGCATTTGCCGAGGTTGTTGTATTTAAAGGTGGTCGTGATGTTTGATAAACAAGAATCTTTTGCACGTGTTTTTTTCACGGATTGCAGCAGGTAGCCGTGGTCATTGTAATTATAAAAAATATTCGTGGTGGTGTCCCCCGAAACAAGGATTTCTCGGATGATCTTGTCGCCCGTGTAGTATTTGGTGTACGACGGAGCGGTCCAAATCATGGAATCCACGAATTGTTCTCTTAATTGGATGGCTTTATCTCTGAACTGTTTATACTTGTGTTCTTGTAAATATTGTTTTACAAGCGGGAGTTGTGCGGATGAATCAACTTGGGCAATGAGGATTACCAGATCAACGCTGTCATTCGTGTATTCGACTTCCGAGAGAAAGTTTCTTGAATAGCCGGAAAGATACGGGCAGTTGATGTACGCGTTGATGGCAGTTTTCATCTCTTCCGGTTTTTTGGCGTTTTTGACCATGTCGTATAAATGGATGTCATACATCTTTTCCACGTCGGTTTTATAAGGGCGGGGTTCTTTCGCTCCCGCGTAGAATGTTTTCAGTATAGGGTTGTTGAAATATAACAATATGGTTGAGTCGGTCGTGCAAGTGCAAACATTGTCGTACAATAGTTTATTATAGATGGTTGCGACGGCGGGATAGTTATACAATGTGTCGAAATCGATGAAATAGGTTTCACATTTACCCAAGGTCGGTTGTGCTTTCAAATCGGCGAACTGTACTTTTTCTTTTAGTGCGATGATCGAGTCGAATATTTTCGGGGTTATCATGTACTTGTATTTTGTCAATAATCCGAGTACGGCGCGTGAATCTTGTAATTGTGAGTCGGAGTAGGTCAATAGAGCGTAGATCGTGGAATCGGCTTTCCAGACGAAAGTTTCGAAATTTAAGCCGGCATCCCGGCAGATGGAACGAACACGAGCCCCGTCATCTTGCCGGTTTTCTTCCATACTGGTTTTCAGATAAGGTTCTACAGCCCCGAGATTCGGGTCGAAAAGAAGTGTTTCCAGAGCATCGGCAAGAGCGATTTCATGTTTATACGTTTCGGCACTTTTGGGGTCGATCCTCTCTTTTACCCTCGCGTATTTGTCTCGTTCGGCTCTCGCGATATGCTCGTAAAGTTTTTCAATCCTGTTTTGCTTTTGCGCGAAGAGATTCGTGTTGAATATCCCCGTGAAAAGGGTACAGATGATAATTGTTGGTAGTAATTTTTTCATATCGTTCTCAAATTTAGCGTAGTATCTACGTAAAATTAGGGATAAAGTTTGATATGAACAATATTTTTATTGGTGTTTTTTATGAATAAAGTTTACTTATATTGTTGATTTCGATGGGTATAGGCTTCTATAGGTAGAACTGGGTACTTGGTATCTTTTTGGTATTGGAAAGCGTAATAAGAGGAGAAGATTGAGGGGGAGATCGTATGATGTCGATATATTTTATCATGAGGAATGGATGGATTTTGAGGTGTATATGTTATCTTTGTTAGGCATTATAAATAAATGTTATGGTTATAAATATAATAGGTAATAGCGAGAGAATAGAGAGTCTGAATCCTTATTTCAAGGCTGTGTTCGATTATATAAAGACGCACGATCTGGCAGGTATGCCCGTGGGCAGAGTAGATATTGCCGGCGAGGATGCTTTTATTAAAATCGAGGATGCATGGGGACGAAGCGTGGAAGAGGCCGTTTATGAGCGACATGATAAATATATAGATATTCAGATGCCGCTGCTCGTGTCGGAGTCTTACGGGTGGAAAGCCAAAAGTCGGTTGGGGGAGGCTTCTGCTTCTTATAACGAGGAAGGGGATTATACTTTTTATAAAGATAAGGTGGAAGGTGTGTTCACGCTTTCTCCCGGTGAGTTCGTGATTTTTTTTCCGGAGGATGCTCATGCGCCTTGTATCGGTGAAGGGGTAATCCGGAAGATGGTGGCGAAAGTTAAACAATTGTAGATTTAGTGATTGACGATTTACGATTGTTGCGTGTGAACTTTTTGGTAAATTACAAATTCAGTTGTATGAAGAAATGGCATAAGATAGTTTTAGCGGTGCTGGTTGTTTTGACAATCGTTTATTTCTGTCTGCCTTATTACGCCCGGCAGGCTTTGATATACTGGTATCCTTCGATTGATGATTTGTCGATGTTCGAGAAACACACGGTGCAGAAGGCCGATTCGTCATGGACGTGGGCACACGCGAAAGATTATAACACTTACGAGATGAGTCCGGAGGATGATGCTTACCTGAATGATTTCCGTACGGTATCTTTTCTGGTGATTCAGAATGACAGTATCGTTTACGAGGAATATCGTTCCGGTTGGAATGACACGAAGACATCGAACATTTTTTCATCGACGAAGAGTATCGTGGGGTTATTGATCGGGGCGGCTTATGACGAGGGGAAGATCGAGAGTCTGGATGATCCCGTGTGGAAATATATTCCGGAATTCAAGGTCGGGGAAAAGAAAAATATCACGATTCGCCATTTGTTGACGATGAGTGGCGGGTTGAATTGGGACGAGGCTTACGCTTCTTTGTTTTCCGTGACGACGCACGGGTATTACGGGAATGATTTATACGAGTTGGTGACCGGGTTGGACGTGATTGAAGAACCGGGGAAGCAATTTTCTTACCGGAGCGGCGATACGCAGATATTGGCGTTTATCGTGGAAAAGGCAACCGGGAAAACAATTAGCGATTACGCGGAGGAGAAGTTATGGCGACCGATGCAGGCGGCACAGGATGCCTATTGGTTGTTGGATAAAAAGGACGGGGATGAGAAGTCATTCTGTTGTTTCCATACCACGGCGAGGGAAGTGGCACGTTTTGCCCGTCTGATGCTTCATCACGGCAACTGGAACGGGAAGCAATTGATCTCGGAAGAATATATCAATGAAGCCATGAGCCCGGCAAGTTACTTGAAAGACGAGTGGGGTAAGGATTCGTTGGATTATTACGGTTTCCAGATATGGATTATGAATTATCACGGTCAGCGGAACCCTTATTTCCGGGGAATGCTGGGGCAGTATATTATCGCTATACCGGAACGGAATGCCATTATTGTCCGTTTGGGACATAAGAAAGATGAAAAACGTATCAGGGAAACTACCCGTGACGTGTATCGCTACATGGATATCGGGACGAAGATATTGGATGGCAGAAAATAGGGCGACTTTGTCATATATCCTATTTGTAAATTCAACGGATAATGCTTATTTTTGTTTTACAAATGGGTTATAATAAAGAGTTTTACAGATGCAAGGGAGTGATGACAAGATATGTTTACTATTGCAAAACGGTAAGGAAGAAGGGATCGACTTGCTTTTTGTGAAATATTACAAAAGCTTAGTGCTTTGGGCTGATACCTTTTTGAATGATATCGTGAAGTCGGAAGATATCGTGCAGGAATTTTTTGTCAAATTATGGGAAAGGCA
Organism: uncultured Butyricimonas sp.; assembly: GCF_959596855.1. Classification (NCBI taxonomy): domain Bacteria; kingdom Pseudomonadati; phylum Bacteroidota; class Bacteroidia; order Bacteroidales; family Odoribacteraceae; genus Butyricimonas; species uncultured Butyricimonas sp. Next base: position 11,596 of record NZ_CAUFYA010000051.1, on the reverse strand, counting down.
TTTGATAGCTGATTTGCGTCCGGATACTTTAAAATATTATCTTTTTACTTCTGTAAAAAATTTAGCTTTGAATGCGCTCGAGAAAGTGGATCCTTTAAAAAAAGCATATGATGTAAATTTGATTGATACTCCCCAGATTGAATACGATGATTTGACCGAGGAATTGTTATGTCGGGTGGAGAGTGAGATCGAGAAATTGCCTCCTCGGAGTAGAGATATCGTGAAAGCGATTTACATGGAAGGGTTGCGATACAAGGAGGTCGCGGATAAATTTAATATTTCTGTCGCCACGGTTAAAACTTTATTAGTGAATGCATTGAAGAAACTGAGGGCGAATTCGACGGGAGTAGATTCTATTCTTTTACACTTTTTCTTGAAAAAATCAGCGATAAGATTCAACCGTTTTTAAATTCTTCCTGTATTATAGTTAGAAAAGTAAGATGACTATAATATGGAAGATATAGAATCAAGGTTAATGGATTTTTTTCTTGGCGAACTTGATAAAGAAGAAGAGAAAGAAATTTTGCATCAAGTAGAAACTGATGAGGAATTTCGGAAAATATTTATTCAAGTTCGTTCAAAACATTTGGATATGCGATGGGGTGTCCGGGGGGAATTAGTGAAAGGCGACGTTCATCGAGTGAAACGGTTGATTAAACGTCGGCGATTGATAAAGGTGGGTATGCGTGTGGCTGCTGTCTTTGTATTGCTATTAGGTGTGGGTATTCTTTGGATGCCATCCGATTCTAAGGTTGAAGAATTTGCTCAAGAGCATCAGATAACTCCGGGAAAAAATCAAGCGTACCTTTATCTTTCCAACGGGAAAAGTGTTTTACTTTCTCGGGAAAATCGAGAATTACGTGAAGATAACGGGGTTTCCATTTCGGTGAGCGCTGAGGGGAAAGTGCACTATAATGTTGAAGAGAAAGACGGGGCGGCTCGTTCTTTGTTCAATCGTTTGGTTGTGCCTAGGGGAGGGGAATTTATGATTACGCTGGAAGATGGAACGAAAGTTTGGTTGGATGCGGAAACCGAGTTGCGCTACCCGACTAATTTTGATGCTCAAAACAGGGTAGTCTATTTAAAAGGAGAGGCTTATTTTGAGGTGGCGAAAATGGAGGGTAAACCTTTTGTCGTGAAAATAGATCAGATGTCGGTCAATGTATTGGGGACTAAATTCAATGTGAATAATCGAGAGGCAGGTGTCGTGCAAACCGTGTTGGTTGAAGGAAGTGTTAAACTAAAATCCCCAAGGGGAGAAGTTTTAATGGTACCTAATCAAAAAGCTGAATACCATGGTGGTGATGAGTGGGTTGTTGAAGAGGTGGATGTTTCTCCTTATGTAGCGTGGAAAGATGGTAATTTTGTTTTCAATAATGAATCGTTAGAGCGTATTATGAATAAATTATCCTCGTGGTATGATGTCGATGTTTTTTACGCGAATGAAGAAGTCAAAAATGTGAAATTGACAGGTGATATGATGCGATATAAAGATATCCAAGAACTATTGTATTTTTTTGAGAAAATATCGGATGTTAAATTTTTAATTAAAAATAGGACTGTAACAGTAAGTTATAAATAAAATGATGAAGATGTGCAACCATCTCCATCATCTGACTAAAATCATGAACAAGCACATTGGGAAGCGTCCTTGTTCAATCGTTTAATTATTAATTACAAATCTATGAAATGTAAATTGATTTTTGCCTTATTGAGGCGAAAAAAAACAAGAATGTTCAGAATTATGAAATTATTTTCGGTTTTTATGTTTGTATTTGTCTTTGGGACAGCTGCTAGCAGTTTTTCTCAACAACAAATTGTAACGTTGAATATCCATCAATGTGATGTAGGTACATTGTTGAAGGAAATTCGTAAACAAACGGGTTTGCGATTCGTGTTTAACGAGGAACATATTATGAAAGTGGACCGTTTTGATGTAGTTGTAAAAAATAAAACGGTAAAAGAAGTTTTGGATAATGTATTTGCAAAAAGTGATTTGAAATGGTATTTTGAAAATGATGTCATTTTTATTGTTCATCAAACTTCCCCGAAAGTGGCACAAGATTCTATTTTATCGGTAAAAGGTATAGTGAAAGATGAAAAAGGGGAGGTTCTGCCGGGTGTTACTGTTTTGGTTAAAGGTACGACGCTGGGTGTAGCGACAGACGTGAACGGAAAGTTTACCCTGCATATGCCACAAAGAGATTCGGTTGTTTTGCTGGTATCATTTATCGGGTATCAGACGGAAACAGTTTATGTGGGAAAAAACAATAAGGAATTGGATATTCAATTAAAACTTGATGTGACCGAGATTGCGGAAGTAGTGATCACGGGTTACGGGAAAGTAGATAAGCGATTGTCCGCCAGTGCGACCACGTCGATAAAGATGGATGATATCCGCATCCCGAACGTGGCTTCGGTGGATGCCATGTTGCAGGGACGGGTACCGGGATTGATGGTGATGACAAGTTCCGGTAGCCCGAACGCAACCCCTCGAATGAGAATCCGCGGTTCTTCCACGATTCATGGTAACGCGGCTCCGGTATGGGTAGTGGACGGGATAATTCAGGAGGACCCGGTGGACTTATCAAATGACGAGATTAATAACGTGATTGCCGGTACGGATGCTACGTTGCGGGGACAATTGAATGATAACGCCAGTTTCAGTTTGTTGGGTAACGCTATTTCCGGGTTAAATCCGAGTGATATTGAAACCATTACTTTTTTGAAAGATGCGTCAGCCACGGCAATCTATGGAACCCGTGCGGCTAATGGTGTGATAGTGGTTACGACTAAGAAAGGGCAAGTCGGTAAACCTTCTGTCAATTTTTCTTCTTCTTTCGGGTTCACGGCTCGTCCGAGATACGAGGATTATCATTTGATGAATTCAAAAGAACGTGTTGGGGTGTCGAGAGAGGTGGCAGAGAGCGGTTATCTGTATTCGATAATGCCATTTTCTACCGGTTACGAGGGAGCTTTGTTTGATTACTATGACGGAAAGATAAATAAAAATGAATTTGATGCACGTGTGGCCTCTTTGGAAACGATGAACACGGATTGGTTTAAAATCCTGTTCCGGAACGCTTTCAATCAGGACTACGCTTTGAGCGTATCCGGCGGAACGGAAAACACCCGCTATTATCTTTCCGTGGGATTTAATGACAGCAAGGGAAGTACCAAGGGCGATAATTTACGGCGGTATAACGTGAACATGAACGTGAACACGAAAATCGGTCGTTTCGTGGATGTCGAGGGTAAATTAAGTTTTTCAGACCGGAAATCCGACGGTTTCTACATGGTAAATCCTTTGGATTACGCGTTGAAAGCGTCACGGGCTATCGGGAAGGATGAATTTTACACGACTCGGTTGACGACGGTTGCGGGTTTATCATCTAATTATCCGTTGACATATAATATCTTGAACGAGCTCAAGCATACTGGCAATGAGGCAAAGGTTCGCCAGACAAACGCCAGCGTGGGTGTTAATGCCAAGATTTTACCCGAGTTGACACTGAATACGCTTTTCGGGGTGACTTATGCCAACACGTTGAACCAGAAGTGGGCGGGCGAGCGTTCATTTTATATTGCCGAAATCCGGGGATATGATTACGGGAGTGTGGCACCGAATAGTGCGGAGGAGAAAGCTTCCCGTTTGCCTAAAGGGGGAATTTTGATTTACGAGAATAAAAATAACACGACATTCACGGCTCGTGCGTCCATGAATTATAATAAAGTATTTGCAGAGAATCACGTGGTGAATGCCATGCTGGGGTACGAGATTCGTTCCATCAAGTACGACGGTTTCAACACGACGGAATGGGGGTATTTCCCGGATAGAGGACTGGGTATCAGCTACGAGTACGACACGGGAACTTCCGGAAGCACATCCCTGAATGGTAATTCCTCGTTGGATAAACATACTGCGAAACTAACCAATACGATATCCAACACGGTTTCGGGATACGCTACCTTGGTATATGCTTTTAAAAACCGTTACGTGTTGAATGCCAATATTCGTATGGATGCTTCCAATCGTTTCGGGCAATACACGAACAACAAGGCTCTGCCCGTGTGGAGTGTGGCAGGACGTTGGAGTGTGTCGGAGGAACCTTGGTTCCGCCGTTTGGGTGAACAAGCTGAATTGAATTTGCGTGCTTCTTACGGTCGGCAGGGAAACGTTCCTACATCCGTGGGACCGAACTTGGTGGTGAAATACCCGCAAACGGTAATTAATCGCTGGTCGGGAGAGTACGTGTTGAATATTAGTCGTTTGCCTTACCCGAATTTGCGTTGGGAAAAGACGACCACGATTAATCTCGGGTTGGATTTTTCATTCTTGAAAGGACGTATCAGCGGTACGATGGATTACTACTACAAGAAAGGAAACGATATTATCTTTAGTCTGGATGTACCTGCCGAGTTCGGTGTTGCCAAAACTTACAAAAACGGGGCGGACATAAAGAATACCGGTTTCGAGTTGGCTTTGACCTTCGTGCCCGTGCGGACAAAGGATTTCACGTGGACGATATCTCCGATTTATTCGAAGAATAGCAACAACGTGGAGAATACCGGAAAGAGCGAGTACACGTACACGGATTACTTGGTAGGAAACGCTTTCGAGAGCGGTAAACCGGTGAATGCTATTTATTCATGGAAATTCACGGGCTTGGACCCGCAATACGGTTATGCGACCTTCGCGCATACTTCACGAGTACAAGGTGACGTGGAAAAAATGGATGACCCGAAACAATACTTGGTTTATTCCGGTCAGAAAGACCCGAAAATCAGTGGAGGTTTCACCACCAGTCTGCGTTACAAGAATTTGACCTTGAATGCTAATTTCGCTTATAGTTTCGGGAACGTGAAGCGTTTGAACTTCTTGTACGAGGGCAAGTTTATGATGCCGTCACCGCAAGATAATTTGCATTCCGATTTGTTGAAGCGCTGGAAGAAACCGGGTGACGAGGCAAAGACCAATATCCCGGGATTCGTGCTTGACGGAACGAGCGAGTATAATTTGTATGTACCTATCCCGTCAACCGTGACGTTGAACTCTTATGATATGTACAATTACTCGGATATTCGGGTGGTAAAAGGAGATTTCCTGAGATGCCGTAATTTGTCGGTATCTTACGTGGTGCCACCGAAATTTGTACAGAACTTGGGATTATCCACGGCGTCCTGCACGTTTAACGTGACAAACCCGTTGACGATTTGCAGTAGCAAATTCCGTGGGCAGGATCCGGAACAGGAAGGAACAGGAGGCACGGCTTTGCCGATAATCAAGACCTACACGTTTTCTTTAAACATCAGTTTTTAATCTTTCAAAACGAGTGTAACTATGATTTCTAAATTGAATATAATCTTATTGACCGTGCTCGTTTTAGCGAGTGTATCTTGCGGAGATTTTTTGAAAGAAGTTTCGCAGGATGAGTTTGAACCCTCGACAACAACTGCTTACACGGAGTTGTTAAACGGGGAAGGATACAGTTATAGTACGCTGGATGCCTTGACTTGGTACATGGATGACGATGTAGACGGGTGTACATCTTATACTCCGACTAAAGAACAGATGGCCTATAAAGATGTTTTCACGTGGCAATATGATATGGACCAGTCTTTAAAAGAGGCACATTCTCAAGATCAAAGTACGTATGAAAATTTTTATGCCAAAATTATGGCTTGCAACGTGGTGATTGATAATGTAGAAAACTCTTTAGGGACAGAATCCGAAATCGCGAATGTTTTGGGTGAAGCTTTGACTTTGCGGGCGTATTATTATTTCCATCTGGTAAATATTTTCGCTACCCCGTACAATGATGTACGCTCAACTCCCGACCGGAGATTAGGAGTTCCGTTGGTTATAAAATCCGAGATATTGGATGAAGGCTACGCCCGTAACACGGTGGCGGAAGTGTACAAACAGATCACGGGAGATATCGAGCGGGCGATTGTTTTGTTGGAAAAAGACAAAGTGAATAACGGACGTTTCCGGGTGAACTATGTGGCAGCTCACTTGATTGCTTCTCGGATTTATCTTTACATGGAAGAATGGGATCAAGTGATTGACCATGCCACGAAGGCTATGGCGGGAGCGCCGAAATTGGTGTATTTACCGGATTACGTGTATAATGTTCCTGCCCGTCCGGAAAATTCAAAGAATCCGGTCGTTTCATCCGATTTCCCGGAAACGATATTCGTTTACGGGGCTATGCCCGGAAGTATGAGGTTTGCCGGAACTCCCGTTTGTCTGTCGGATGATGTTGTCAATAGTTACACGGATAATGGAGATAGCCGGAATGGAAAATATTTCAAGAAAACGGAAAGTTATCTTATTTATCCTTACATGGAGTTGAAACACGGAATTGCGGAGCGGGGTTATGTATGGCGTACAGCCGAGTTGTACTTGAACCGGGCAGAAGCGTATATGCAGAAATACAAGGCAGGAGAATCGTCCGCGGGACAGTTGGCTGTGGACGATTTGAATGAATTGCGGAGTAATCGGATTACGAATTACTCGGATTATCAATTGAGTACGGCAGAGGATTTGGAGAAACTTTGCAAATTGGAACGTCGTCGGGAGTTGATATTCGAGGGACACCGTTGGTTTGATTTACGTCGTTACGGGATGCCGCAGATTCAGCACAAATGGATTGCCGACGAGGGGAAAACGACCACGTACACGTTGAGCGAGAAAGATCCGAGTTACACGGTGCCTATACCTCAAGCCGTGTTGGATAGGAACAAGAATTTGGTTCAGAATGAATTGGCTCCGGATAGACAAGGTTATTAATTGATAAAACATAAAAGAGATGAAAAATATATTGTTTCTGTTATTGTTGATGGCGGGCGTTATTGTGGCTTGCGATGAGGATAAGCTGACTCCGTCCGCTCCTCAGGAGTTTTACGAGTTTCCACAAGGAGATTCCGATTATGATAGGGAATTTGTGGCTTTCTACGAGAAATACAACACCCAGTTCCTGTATAAATACAAGGAAAGTGACTTCCGTTGGAACGTGACGAGTTACATTCCTTTTTATTCAGTTCCCGCGGATGAGGCATACGTGGAGAAAGCTTACCGTTTTATCAAAGATCGGTGCCTGAACCCGTGGGGTGAGAATTTTTACAAAAATATTTTACCGATGCGAATATTATTGGCATCGCGGATTTATAGCGTGGAGCAAAAATATGGTTCTGTTTGGGATGAAGGAACGCAACAGTGGGAGTATAAAAGCTATAATGATACGACTAATCATGCTTCCGCTTACGGTCTGAATCATATCGCGTTTGGTTACACGAGCGAGCAATTGGATGAATTGACTCCGGAGGAACAATTGAACACGGTGGGTGAGTTGAACAAGTCTTTGATCGGTTATGCTGCTTCCCGGAATAAAATTGAAATACCGGCAGAGTTTGTAGAATGGTACGATAAATACAGAAACAATGTTTGGGATGGAGGTGAGTACGGTTGTGGTTTCCTTGAATACTACAAGGATATGGATGCCGCCTATGACTTCGGACTTTATGTGAAATACTTGACCACGATGAGCGAGGAGGCTTTTAAGGCATGGGCGTTATCGGATGAGGTAGACTCGAGTCAAGATTGGGATCAGGCGTCCGGCACGTACAAGCGTACCCATGCGATTAAAAACAAGTATGAGATTGTGTTGCAATATTTTAAAACTCAGTTTAATATAAATCTTCACGCGATAGGAAATCAAGCTAATTAAATAATTCTGTGATTGATTATCGATTAATCAATCACAGAATAGATAAAATATAGATAATCACTATGAAAAGTAAGTTCGTAATTATTGTAATGCTGTTATGTAGCCTTGCTGTCAGAGTATTCGGGCAAGAGGAAAACGTCGCTCAAGACCCGCGAGAGAACTCTCGATTAACATTAAATCCGGAGGTTCCGATTACCGGTCAGCCTTTAGAATTGGTTTATGACCCGGCAGGCGGTCCGCTAGAGGGGAAGACAGACTTGGTCGGGATAGTATATATGTATAATTTCTATCGTTGGGAGATCAGCGATGTGCAGTTGAAACAAGACGGAGAATTGTGGAAAGGTACATTCGACGTACCGAATAATTGTGCTTTCATTGCCTTTAAATTTCAATCCACGTTTACTTTACAATCGGATACGACGGACAATAATGAAGATAAAGGATATATGTTTATCCCGAAAGACGTTGTCGGGGATTACCTGCCGGGAAGGTATCTTGCTTGGGGAATGTTCCGTATGCCTTCATTTGGTGAAGGTACTGGAAATTATTTCTCGGGGAACTACAAGGAAATTACCGATGAAGCCTTGATGTTTTGGGTAGATCAGGAAACGAAACATTATCCCCAGTACGGACGTCATTTTTTCGGTATAATGAAGTCCGTTTTGAGAAAGATGTACGGGGAAAATGCCAGTCGGGGAATAGCACATTTGCTTAAAACAATGGAGAGCCAAGCTGATTTGACAGAGAATGAATACATGGAAATAAGCCATACCTATTGTTATGATTTAAAGAATAAAGAAAAAGCGGATAGTGTAGATCGGGTTATTCTCGAAATGTTTCCCCGTGGCGGTTTAGCCCGGTTTAACCGTTCTTTTACATTAAACACCGTTCCTCCCGATGAATATTTTGTCGTTGCCGAGCAATTCAGGAAAGATTTCCCGATAGCGGAGTGGCGAAAGAATCCCGATTCGAAAGGGTTCGTGTACTCTAATTTTTACCGGGAACTGGCTGTAAAATATTATAAGGAAAGCGACTACAAGAAATTGGAGGAAATATTGCCGGAAATGGATATGGTTATGCTTAATGCTGTTTACAAGAAAACCGTGGAATACGCGATTCGGAAAACTCCCATCCCGGCAGAAACTTTTGTCGACATATCCAAGAGATTTATTGACGAGATGATACGGAAAGTGAATGACGGTTCTTATATGCAAGGATTGCAATATTCACCTCGGCAAGCGGAAGAATTAGCTCGTCAGTGGTTGTATTATTATATTAGTGTTCATGCGCAGGTGGCAGAGAAAAGTGGGCGTTACGAGGAAGCCGTCAACACGATGAATGCGATAGAAGAAGAGCAACGATATCTCTTTTATCCGGCAGGGAACGAGGCGTATGTGGCAAGTTTGGAGAAATTAGGACGTCAGGCTGAGGCTTTCGAGGCGATGAAAGGGGCAGCAGGTGCAGGACAGATGACTCCGGTTATTTATGACAAATTGAGAGAGTACTACAATGGCTTAAAAAAGAAACCGGCGACTTTTGAAGCTTGGGTATCATCATTGAAGCCCCAAAGTGAAGTGGAAAAAATAAAGAATAAACTTCGGGCAAAGATGATAGACATACCTTTTGAGCCGTTTGCTTTGGAATCGCATCTCGGCGGTAAGGTAAAATCTGCAAGTTTCAAAAAGAATGATATCGTGATTCTCGATTTTTGGGCATTGTGGTGCGCCCCGTGTATCGCGGCGTTAGACGGGATGCAAATGGCTGTAGACCTTTATGCCGGTGATTCAAGCGTGAAATTCTATTTCATCATTACGCAGGACGAACCCAATAAAGAAAAAATAGATGCCCTGTGGAAAAAGAATAATTTCCACGACATGGAGGTGCTTTACGATGCAAATCGAGAGGGAAAGAAATCTCGTGATATGGTATATAAATCCATGTTCCCCGGGACTTCGGGCATTCCCCAGAAAGCCATCCTTAAAAACGGTCGTATCCGTTATCTGGCAGAGGGATACGGTGGAAGCCCCAGCGGTTTGATGGATGAAATTTCTTACGTGGTTGAAATGCTAAAAGAGGAAAAATGATGGTATTCAAAAATAGTTTTATAGTCCTGCTGCTTGCGGTAGCGGGACTCTTTTGCTCCTGCGGGGACGGGAATAATTACACGCTTACTGGTAGTCTGCCGACACGTTACGACGGATGTCGGGTATTGTTATCCCCCGCGACATATTATTTCTCGCCGGATAAATCCACTCCGGTAGATAGCGGTATAATCAAAAACGGAGAGTTCCGGTTCCGGGGAACGGTACAGGAACCTGCGGTGTTTGTATTGACCATAGAGGACGTTCGTGACAACAGGATTCCGGGAATGTCTTCCGTACCGGTGATTATCGAGCGTGGCAATATTAAAGTTCTTTATGACACGACAGGGATAACCTTGTCCGGAACCCCTGCTAATGACCGTTACATGGCGACAATCGGGAAAGGAAAACAGGAAATTCAACGCAGAAGCCAAATATTATTCCGCGAGCGGGATAGCGTGCAGCAATTAGCGGGAAATGTCAGTAACGAGATAAATAATTACTACAACGAGCAAAGTCGAATTATCTTTAGAGAAATCATGGTACCTGCTGCCGAGGAATTTATCAGCGAGTATGCCGGAACAAGCACGGGTGATTACTTTTTCTTCACTTGTTGCTCGAAAGATATTTATAGTGATGCATTTGTCGAGAGAATTTACCCGACAATCAATCAGGAACTTCGGGAGCAATACGAAACGTTCATAAGGACACGTCAGGAAAAGCAGAATTATTTTTCTAGTTCGCAAAAAGCAACGGAAGTGGGGAGGCCTTTCCGTGAGATTGTTGCGCGAACTATCGAGGGGAAAGAAGTCCGTTTGTCGGAACAAGTGAAAAAAGGAGGACTCGTGTTGTTGGATTTTTGGGGTTCGTGGTGCGTGCCCTGTATTCAAGAAATGCCTTTGTTGAAAGAATTGTATGGAAAATACGGGAAAAAAGGCTTGGTAATCATCGGTATCTCGCTTGACAAAGAACGGGAAAAATGGCAAAGTTCTCTTGAAAAACATAAACCGATAGGAATTCAAATTTCCGAGTTGAAAGGTTGGGAAAGTGCTTCCCGTAATGATTACGGGGTTCAAGCCATACCGTTCACGCTGCTGATAGATGGTGCCGGGAAGATTATTGCCCGCAATCCGCACGGTCCGAAATTGGTCGAAGCCGTAGAGGAATACTTTAATCGTAAGTAAGTTAGTGCTTTTCAGTTAAACAGGAGGGAGTTAAAAGTCATTTTAAACTCCCTCCTGTTTTATATTCTTAAGGTAGGCTCAATTATTCTCTCCGCAACCGCCGCATCCTTTGCAGTCATGCTTCTTTCCGTTCACAGCCGGGTTATCTTGTCCGCCCCGTTGTCCGCGGTGATTCATGCCTTCTTTGCGGCGTTTTTCCATTTCTTGTTTTCTCTTTTCCAAGTTAGTTTGGTAAATTTTATATTGCTCTTCCGTCAATATTTTCTTTAAGGATAAATTTTGTTGGTCTTCCATTTTCTTGTTGTAGAACATCACGGAATCACGTTGTCCTTGGTATTTCTTCATCAGTTCGCCTCTTTTCTTGAAGTTTTCCGTGAACAATTCCTTCACTTGTTTTTCTTGTTTCTCGTCGAGTTTCAGCTCGGTTTTCATTTGCTCTACCATTTTTTTGACCATTTCTTCGGGGTTCATGTGACCTCTCGGGCCTCGATGTTGTGGACCTCGTTCTTGTGCATTCAAGCTTAATGTAATTAAAAGGAATAATGAAGAAATGATTAGGGTTAAAGTTTTCATGTTTTATTCTTTAATTGTTTATAATCGC